>CAZRMG010000268.1:0-4690 GCA_964601095.1 uncultured Melioribacteraceae bacterium
TTCGGCGGCGGTCTTCTTGCTATTTGTATTGGGGCAGGTTTATTGCCTATAACGGCGGGGCATACAAGACGTTTTGCTGAAGGCTTTTCGGAAGCAAAATGTGCCACCGGCCAAGGGAGGCTTTGCGACCGCCGCTTGTATGCCCTGTTAGCGGCTGTAAATATGAACGCTACCATAGTGTAATTGTTTTCCGCCGCCTCTTCGTCTTTTTGCTTTCTGTATTTATGGCGCACATTTTATCAGCGCATGGATGCGCTCTTAAATTACAACAAAAAACGATAAATCAATTTGTAGTCTCATTTAGGTAAGGATCCAATTAAATGGAATTTGAAAGATGTACATTTATCACCTTTAGCCAAACCTATATCTTTTCGAACTGCGAGTAAAAGCTGAACTAATAATTTATCATGACGATCGGGAGATTTATCGGTATTGGTGAACTTGACTTCATCGTGAAATGCCATTAGGGCATCAATAACATATTGAGGTGCTACCAATGCAATTGTATTTACTGCAAGTGCAAAATTCATACTAGCCTTGTTCTTATTGTTACCGTCAACAGCAAGATCGGAAATCGATGAGAACAGAACTTTGTAATGGTTTAGCTTTTCATTTTGCCATTTTACTGACAGTTCATGTTTTTTTGTTAAATAAAATGTCAAGGCTGCAATCAAAATGCTGCTTGTAACAGTGATTATTGTAACCATAATTGTATCTGTCATTATTTGCCGATTTTTGTTAATGTTTATAATTTATAACAGTAAGAAACACAGTTTAAAATGTGAACCTAATTAAAATATTGTTACTCTTCAGTAAAATAATCAGAATCAATTTTGTTAATATCATATGTTGTAACTGTAGAAACACCAACTTTGTTGTCAATCATTAAATTTGCCAGTAATTCGCCGTCAATCAAAATAATTTTACTTTCAATTCTTGAAACATAATCTATAGCATCCTTGGAGTAGTTCGAAGTGGTAATAAATATTCCTTTTTTTGCATGATGAAGTTGTAATGCGCCGGCAAATTTTTGGATTTCAGGCCGACCGACACAACCTTCCCACCTTTTTGCTTGAATGTAAAGAATATCAAGGCCCAATTTGTCTTCCTTAATAATCCCATCAATACCACCATCTCCGCTTTTACCTATTGCTTCTCCAGCATCTTTTCTCGAACCGCCATAACCCATTTTTACCAAGAGTTCAATAACAAGTCTTTCAAAAAAAGTCGGGGAACAACTTTTAATGTTCTGAATAATTTCGTTTGCTAAATTTGATTTCAATCTCAAATAAGCAGATTCAATAGATTCCTCTGGAGTTTCAGAATTTACCTCAACTGCAACAGGTTCTTCTTTTTCCTCTTTTCGAATGTTTTGAAATTCAAGGAATTCCGGAAATTGTCGTAGAAATGACGCATCAATTCTTTCCGGCTTTTTTGCTAAAATATTCATTCCTCTTTCAGTTATCTGAAAGAAACCTCGCCTAACAGGTTCAAGTAATAGGGCTTTTTTAAGATAAGTTCTTGCCCATCCAACTCTATTTTCAAAAATCGGCTGACTACCGCTGGGAAGTAATTGTTTTTTATCATCATCACTGAGTTCAAATTTCAATTCTAAATGCTCAATAGTTTCACGAAGCGAATGTTCTTTTTTATCCGATAAGAACTGTAGAAGTGGGAGCATTATTGATTGATAATCCGGTATTGCCATAAATTTCCTCTCATTATTTCTTTGCCGCCTGGACGGCGGCTTGTTTTCTCTTGTGCGCCATTCTTATTTGTTTTTACTCAAAATTGTCTTTGGCGGCGGCTATCTGTTTCATTCGTTCATATTTATTGACGCTAACGAGTTGCGGCATAGCCGAAGTGCCTGTGTTGCGCCTGCGGCAGGCATTTTGGCTTGCCGCTGTTGGCCGACCCGAAGGGCAAGCGAAGCGCAGAGTTCTTGAACTGCTCCTCTCTTGTCTTCGGGCGCGGGCTTTTTGATTATCACCTCTTAAACTTATGTTTTGATTTATTGTTTTTATCAAGCTTTGACAAGAGATCGTTGATCTCTTTTTGTTGTTTTTCCTTTTTTGCAGTATAGTTGCTATCTATATATTCAATAGCCGGTTGTTCTTTTTCTCCGATTTCGCCATCTAACTTGATGTAGGCTTTTTTAGTATTCATAATATTAAATCCTATTAGTTAATACCATGGGTGCGGGCTCTTTACATTTTTCGATTTTCAGTTATTAATGAATTTTATTATGCTGTTGTTAACCATTTCTGCCTGAACAAATGTGATATCATGATTTGCGCCTTTTATGATTTCTGTCTTTATGGATGGCGCAACATGTTTTAATTTTTGCACGACATCATTTGCATTGTGCGGAGAATAAATGACTTCATGTTCACCAATTAAAAATAAAACCGGAACATGAATGTTTTTCAACTGTTCATCTGTCAAAACAAGCGGTGTAATGGGCATTCTGAATTTATAGCATTGTATTGCCATAGATGCGTCATTAATTATATTTGTTACCATTTTGCGGTAATATTCGTCTTGCTTTTTAACAAGCTCTGAAAACGCCCAATTAACCATATTATACATACAATACCGAATCGGTATCGCCGCTAGAATCCCCCGCCATATAAAATCCTCAGGTATATCATATATTGTTGCAACCGGGGCAATCCATATAGCTTTATTTATCCGTTCTGGATGTAAAAGAGTATACTCACTTGTTAACCAACCGCCTAAAGAGAGTCCTGCAATGTTTATGCTATCTCCCAGATTAAGTTTCGTGAAAAGTTCATCCATCCAAGCAACCATATCTTTTTCATTTTTCATAACCCGAGAATTTATACTTCTCCCTACATCATAAATGTTATCGACGGCATAGACTCTAAAGTGTTCTGAAAGTTCTTTAATATTTGGAATCCACATTAGCGAGGAACTGTTGACGCTTGGCATTAGAACAAGAACATGTCTATCCATGGCGCCACTAATTCTTACAAAAGTTTTCCCAAAAGATGTTTCGACATATTTTTCATCGGAAGCAACTGGCCATTCTTTTCCCCGTGAATCATAATATGCTAAATACTTCTCTTGATCTTTAATGGATTTAAAGGGATGGTATGCTGGAATATTTGACAAATCTGGTTCAGCGAATAATGTGGAAATGAACCATATGCTAAATCCTATGGCAATTACTATGAATACTCCCAAGCTAACTAATGCTATTTTTAAAACCGACCATTTACTCGTCTTGCCATTAATATTTTTATTATTCGATACGAACATATAATTCTCCTCTTGTTCAAATTTGATAAGCTGTTAAATTCGGTCCTGTTGCCTAAATAGAATAAACAGCTATGTCATCTTCAGAGGATTTATGGGAAATATTCTTCCTATGTAAAATGCCAATAATTCGTATTGTTGTTGTTACAGATGATTTGTTCTGTATTTGTAAATGATGAACTCGTGAATTATATGAAAGCAAAACAGAATTCCAAATAGCCGTGCAGTCTGGACTATTGTTCTTTGATTCCAACAATTTAGAAAAATTGAATGAATCTGAACTGGAATTGCAAAAATATAAAGCATTTTTCAAATACGGTTGTTCGGTATAGGTTTGATGGGGTCGATTAACATATTCCTGAAATGCAAAAACATCTCTGTCGACTTTAAAAAAATAGACAAGAATATGAATCAAGAGAATTGTAGTGAAATGATAATTTGTTCTATTCTTTTTCATAGTCTTTATGTCTTCCCCGCGCCCTGTCTTTAGAGGAGCAGTTCAAGAATTTTGGCCAACTCAAGGATGACACCAGTATTGGTGTCAATTTATCCTTGTTGGATATAAAATATACTTCGCAAAACATCCTTATGCTGGAGTTGATACGAAATTGAATTTCGTGATAACCACCTCCCGCAGGAGTTATCACGAAATAGTACCGGTTATACAACAATTATAAAGTATAGGGTCTCCATTAATCATTTCCACCGGACATTATAGGTACGACGGAACTTTCAGGTACGCCAAAATAACTCTTTCGGAAATTACTCTGTCACTTACGATAGGTATACATGGCGCAAAAAAAACACGCGCCGCTTACAGAAGAATATTGACGACGATCACATTTCCCAGAAGCACGAGCACCATCGCCGCGACCACCGCGTTTTTTGTGGCCGCGCCCACTCCTACCGCTCCACCCTCGGTGTAATAGCCGAAATAGCAACCCGACAGCGTAATAACTAGCCCAAATACGGTTGCTTTTACAAGACAAATAATCACATCCTCAATCCTAAAGAGCATTTTGAGCGCCTGATAGAATATTGCGCTGTCAAGTCCCAGCGCTACCTGCGCCAAAAGCTGTGCGCTTATAATGGCAATGAATGAAGAAAAAATGGTCAGCATGGGTAATACGCACACACCCGCTACCATTCGCGGGGCAAGAAGATAGGGAAACGGATCTAGTGAAAGGCAGGTCATCGCATCAATCTGCTCGGTAACGCGCATTGTTCCCAGTTCTGCCGATATTTTTGCACAAATTCTGCCCGTAACAATAAGCGCCGTAAAAACAGGTCCAAGTTCGGTAAAAACTGCTTTTCCCACCGCAGCACCTAGATAGGTAAGCGGAATTGCACTCGAAAAAATATACTGCACCTGCCAGGTATATTCAGCCTCGCGCCGTGATGCGCGAGGTTT
>CAZRMG010000269.1:0-3354 GCA_964601095.1 uncultured Melioribacteraceae bacterium
CTGGAGGTCCTTGAATATTGTTTAACGTAGTTTCTCTAAATCTTTGTCCATGGTATTTAGAATAATCCTTTTCATAACGAACACCAGGTATCAATGTTAAATACTTTGTTAAGTTAACTTCGGCCATCAAATAAGCTGCTTGATATCTTTCAACTCCGTCATAATCACGACCCAAAGAACCGATTGAATAATTCCTATTTTGATTTGTTGCAAATAAAGCATCCATCAATTGATTTGCTTTATTAAGGTCAGGAATCAAACCTAGTGGGAAATCTCCATTAATGAAATTATCTCTTGAATAATCGCTTAATACACGTGCTACAGGTAATAAACCATGGGTTCTAACATAAAGCGAATCTTGATACCAATTCCATTCGTCCGGTTTCGTATCATTTAAATAATGAAGCATCGGAGTAAGAATATTATTAATACCTGTACTTCCGCCGTACTGAAGTCCATTGCGACCGTTTTGTTCTTCGTCGTAATATCTATTTAGCCATCTTAACTTTCCACCGGTTTTAATATACCCGTTAATTTGATCATTAATATTAAATGGAAATTGTAAGTTCAATTGAACGGTAGATTCATTTTCATCAAGTCGTGTATCGTAAATATATAGATCGGCCAAAGCTGTGTTGAAAGTATCGACATCGGCATAATTTGGGATTTCTTCCAATAAAGTATTGGCATCTATTGCAGTAACATTATAAGCTGCATTTTCTTGCGAGAATAACCATGTGCGTTCACCGGGATTTTTATTGCGGGTAGCAGTTCTAGAAATCCCAATATCATATTTAACCCATTCAAAATCTTGTTCAATACTTAGGGATCCTGTAAATAATGATGTATTACCACCTCTTTCTTCCAAATCATAATAATGCCTGTTGTTTTTTACATCTCCTCTATTAACATGGTAAGTTCCATCCCAAATTAATTTATTAAAGAAAGAGTTTAATGTAACTTTACCAAGCGGAATTTTTAGATCTGTTAAAATACTAGCACCGCTTCTCCCTCTTTTAACTTTTTCTTCACGCAAGTTTATGCTGTTAACAACAATTTCCTGGGTGTTTGTAACGGAATTGATTCTTTGTTCATAGCCTGCTGACAACTTATCTGCACTGCGATCGTATTTGTCGGTATTTAATGTTAAAATAACTCCTAAATCACCATCGAAAAAGCGATTGCTGACTGTTCCGCTAAGGTTATAATTTCCATAATAGTCTTGTAATTTATTATATCCGCCCTGAGCTGATAAACTCAATTGTAATTGATCCGGAGCTTCTTTTAATCTGAGATCAACAGTACCGCCGAGAGCATCGGCATCCATATCAGGAGTATTAGCTTTTTTCAAAGTAATACCATCTAAAATAGTAGAAGAGATTAAACCCAAATCCACGCTTCGGTTATCACTGTCGGTTGCCGGAAGACGAACACCGTTGACAGTAACTGCATTGTATTTTGGTGAAAGTCCGCGGATAGATACTTTATTTGCCTCACCGCCGGAACGTTCTATTGAAACACCAGGCAAACGACCGATTGATTCAGCAGCATTAACATCGGGTAATTCCTTTATTCTTGCTTCGGACACAATATTAGCAATTGTATTGGAAGACAATTGTTGGTTCACTGCTGATAATTGTCCTTCGGCTTGTGCAGTAATAGTAATTGTTTCGCCGGTAATTGTTCTTGCTTCAAGATAAACATCCTGTTCTATTGTTTTATTTTCTTGTATCGTAACATCAATTGAAACTGAGTTGTAACCTATGTAAGAGATTGAAAGTTTGTATGAACCGGCAGGAGCGCTTCTAATAATAAATCTGCCGTCTAAATCTGATGCTGCACCAAGACTTGTGTTTGATAAAACGACATTGGCGCCAGTTAATGGTTCGCCGGTTTCTTTTTCATAAACGTGTCCTCTAATTGAACCGGTTCCTTGGGCATAATTGAATTGAATTGTAAATAGAAAAATAATCATGAAAGTAAAAGCGAGTTTACTTTTAATGTTGTGGATTATTGACATGGCCCTCCTCCCAGGAGATACTTTTTAATTTGAACGAACGAATTTTCTATTAAAGTTTTTTTTGAATGTTATATTCTTTAGATCTTATTACTGTAAACAATTGTTCTACTTCAATGATACTTAAAATGTTATAAGATGCTACGTATAATCAATCTCATTATAAATCAATTTATTCTTTGAATCCCTCAAATCCAACTGTCAATAAAACAGTTTAACAGCTATATTTTTCAAAAATAATGCCATTAGAACTATGATTAAAACAACATTAAATCCAAACATTTTACTTAATGAATACATCTTACAATTATTATTTTAATAAAAATTTATGTTAATAATAAAAACGAAATCGACTAAAAATCCACGTTTCTGTAAGTAAAAACTTTTAGTCTGCATCAGAAATTCTTATTTCTATTTCTTAGCAAAATTATTCGATAAAATCTTCAGACAATTGATTATAGCTCTTGATGTATGATAATTCCCTTTCCAAATAGATGCTTTAATATTCATTTTCAGTTTCGGCTCGATATCAATTCCTCCCCAATACCAGCCGCCGTATTCATGATCAATTAAATACTTTTTTATGTAATCCCATTGCAAATAGAATTTTTGTAAATAATCATTTTTATCATCCGGGAATAATCTGGACATTAACAAAAATGAATTGAGCGCTTCAGCTTGCGCCCACCACTCTTTTGTGTTTTTTATTATAGTAATATTTTCATCGCCAGGCATATAATATCCGCGATCAAATATACCGCCTCGTTCGAAATCGAATCCGTTTTTAATTGCATGATCAACTAATTTTTTAGCGGCGCGCAATGTAAGCGTATCGTTATCTATCCCTAAAACTTCTGAAGCTTCGAGCATCAGGAATGCAATTTCAACATCGTGACCGAACGATACATGATCGAACTCATAATTTCTTTCATTTGTATTACGGAATGACATCGGAGTCCAATCTTTTTGAAAGAATAAATTCACATATCCTTTTGATGTAACAATTTTATCGCGAATTATTTGAAGAACCGAGTTTAACCTATCTTTTAGCAATTTGTCCGGCCATACTTTATATAGTTCCGTAAAACTTTCCAGAATATGAATCATTGTATTTTGATCTTTTGGCGGCGTACCCATATAGCCGTCCTCAAATGGTTTTCCGTCTTTGGATATAAATTGAAAATACCCGCCGAGTTCAGAATCGTAGCTATATTTTTCAAACCACTCAAAAGTTTTAATCGCAAAATCCAATACTTCTTTTTTCTGCGATACTTTATAATATGCAGCTAATCCATATAGCGCAAATGAATTTCCGTAAGCCCGTTTTATAATTTCAG
>CAZRMG010000269.1:3432-4672 GCA_964601095.1 uncultured Melioribacteraceae bacterium
TATCCGTGTTCGGCGACATCAAGATAACTTTTATTTGCCGGGAAAAACATTGCGGCATTTGAGTTGGACCAAACGTGTCGTGCCTGGGTAACAATCATTTTATTCTGTCTGCCTTGCAGTTCCCATTTGTAATTTACGTCGCTAAAAAAACCGCCGTACACCGTATCGATTGTCAGCGGATACCAAAGTTCATAATCGTATGGAAGCACCTGTTCCAATTCGTTTTTGATAGTCTCGATATCAGTTACGATTTCAGCCGTATTACCTTTTTCCGTTTTTTCATAAATATTTTGACAATAATAGGTTGAACCCGATACAACCAGAAAAAGAATCGAAAGAAATATCTTCTTATTCATTTGCATAGAATTATAATCATAATTATTGAACTGTTTTATCTGTTAGTTTAGGACAACAACACAATTTTTCCCCGTCCGTTTATTATCAAAGAATAAATCATGGGCATAAATTCTAATTATCCAAGAAATATTTTATTGTGCGTTATTGTTCTTTATTTATTTGATAAAAATTATACTTTTAATAAAACTATTTTAGAAAAAGAAACCATACGAACAAATCGCCCATTATTAATATCAACATATTTGCTGCAATAAATTAATATAAACGCGGCTAACACAATACTATCTTATCAAATCACATAGAAGATTCAATATTCAAGCCAAAACATTTTCTTCCACAATTTGAAAAAAACTTTGAACATTGAAATGGTTTGAAGACAAAAAAAAACGAGGAGTTATTTCTTTAGATAGTTAATATGGCAAAAGTTGCTTTGATTATCGTTGAATTTTCATCGTTGAAAAGTATTTAAAAAGAACGGCACTATAAAATGCCGTTCAAGGATGACTGGAATTAACTAAGGAGATGAGGTTAAATATTTTTTTTGATATGAATATCTGGATATTTCCTTGCGATAAAATCGTTGATCTTACTAAGTAATATTTCCTTTGCTTTTTGCGCTTCCAAATCAATTGATACAGTATTTTCGATATATCTTATGTCGAAATTCAATGCCTGGCTCAATTTCATTTTAACATCGGCAATGCTGTCGTAATCATTAAATCTTGATAGAAAATCATGATATAGTAAAAACGAAAGCGGCCATGAATCCCAAGCATCTTTCCATTCTTCAACGATTTTAGGAGAAAGAGTTTTTCTAAGAACAATATTAAAACCGAGCGCATCTTTCATATCATAAACGAAATCATTATGCATTCGTAAAATT
>CAZRMG010000270.1:0-4132 GCA_964601095.1 uncultured Melioribacteraceae bacterium
TAGCATCAGAAATTCAGAAAAATACTTTAGAAAAAAACTTGCCGGTAATTCCTTCAATTGACATAGTTGCTAATACTAAATCTGCAACCGAAGTGTGATGAGATAGTTATGATGTTATTAAACAAGAAGATAATTATTATATTTACTTATGAGATGTAACTGGACATTGAGTGGCTTCTTGATTTGTAATGATGATGGTAAATGCTCTAGTTTCTTGATTTTCTAAGATGCTGGTTAATTCTGCAGAAATTCTTGCATCAACAAATGAAATTCTTAAGCCTCGTGTTCCATCTAATATGCTGATGACATTACTTATGGTTCGTTGGAATGAAAAAGATAAGAAAATGTATATGACTTGAGCAGGTCATGAGTATCTAATAGTCTACAAAAAATCTCAAAATAAAGCTTATAAAGTAAAATCATGATGAGTTGCTCTTGGCATGACTAGAAATATTTCTAAGATTCTAAAAGAATCTCAAATTGCAGTAGAAAAAGATGATATAATAGTTCTTTATACAGATTGAATTACAGAAGCTCGTAATACTAATAGGGAAGATTGAAGTATGTTTTGAGTTGAGCGCGTAGTGGAATCTATAGAAAAATATAATGTTGAAGCTCCGTTTGTAAAAAGATCATTAGATATACAACAAGTAAAAATTATGTTAAAACAACACGTGGGCAACGCGGCTGAACCAACAGTAAAATATGGAGATTATGTAAAAGAAGGAGATTTGATTGCCGATATTCAAAACGATCAACTTGGCGCTAAAATACATGCTTCGATTTCCGGTACTGTAAACAAAATTAATGATGAATTTATAGAAATTATAAAATAAACTTTGCGTTCTTAGCGTATACTTTGCGACATTGCGTGAAAAAAACTTTAGACATAACGAAGGGAAAACTTTAATGAATTCACTAGGTCTGATTGAAATGACAAGCATAGCCGCCGGAATGCAGGCTGCCGATATTATGTTGAAAACTTCGCAAGTGGAATTAATACTTTCGCGCACAATTTGTTCGGGAAAATATATGGTCTTAATCGGTGGAGAAGTGGCAGAAGTTCAAGCCGCTGTGGATGCCGCGGTTAATCAAATAGATTTTGCAGTAATTGATACATTCGTAATACCAAATGTTCATGCAGATATATTTCCCGCATTATCAGGTCATTCAAATATAAACATGCTGGAAGCCCTCGGCATCATTGAATCATTCTCTGTTGCTTCATTGATAGAAGGTGCAGACGCGGCTGTAAAATCCGCAAACGTAAGAGTTATCGAAATACGTTTGGCGATGGCACTCGGCGGAAAAGCATTCTGTACTTTAACAGGCGAAGTTGCAGCCGTTACAAGCGCAGTTGATTCCGGCGCAAAAGTTATTGCCGATAAAGGTCTGCTCGTTAATAAAGTTGTAATTCCAAAACCACGTCCGGAACTACTTTCCGAAATGATCTAAAATTTATATGAAACTTTTAGATAAGTACGGCAAATGGGCTATTGTTACAGGCGCTTCTTCAGGCATCGGGGAGGAGTTCGCAAGAAAATTATCTTCCGAAGGATTCAATCTAATTATTATTGCTCGAAGAAAAGAAAGATTGGATAATCTTGCTCAAGAATTAATGTCCCTTAATAAAGTAAAAATTATTCCGGTCGAATTAGATTTAACAGAAGAAACTTTTATGAGCAAACTTTCTTCTATAACTAATGATAAAGAAATTGGAATACTTATTAACAATGCTGGTATAGGTTCAACTGGAGAATTTGTAAATGCAGATGCAGAACATGAAATTAAAATGGTAAAATTAAATTGCATTGCGCCGACGATTCTTACACATCATTTTGTAAAAGGGATGAAGGAAAGAAAAAAAGGCGCAATAATATTTCTTGGAAGCGTTACCGCTTTTCAACCAACTCCGTTTATGGCTTCTTATTCCGCAACAAAAGTATTTAACTTATTTCTTGGTAATTCACTTTGGTGGGAATTAAAGAAATATAATATTGATGTTCTATCACTCAACCCCGGCGGAACCGAAACGGAATTTCAAAGAATTGCAGATGCTAAAACAGGTCCTATTCCTAGAACAACAAAACAAGTAGTTGAAACTGCTATGAATGCTCTTGGAAAAAAGCCGAGTGTCGTTGATGGCGCGTTTAATAAATTATTAACTTTTTCATCAAGATTTGTTTCGCAAAAAATAACCGTGATTATTGCCGGCTTGATAGCTTCACGATTATACAAAAACAAATCTGTTTAATATTGATGGGCATGAAACATCTGTTTTTATCTTTAGAGTTTTACAGATTGAACATCTTCAAGAGTAATAGTTTTTAAATCGTCGTCACTAGGATTAACAATAGTGGTGATCCTTTCTTCCTGGTTGCTGATAGCACTATAAAGAATATTCCGCGCGGTTCTTGCATTGCCGAAAGTAGAATCTCTTCTGCCGTAAATCTCATCAAAATATTCGAGCATAATTTGAAGTGCGCCTTCGTCAAGAATATAGCCGTTGTTTTCTGCAATATCGTAAGCAATTGCTAAAAGCTGGCGCGGTGTATAATCCTCAAATTCAAAAATATTATTAAACCGAGAACGCAAACCCGGATTCGATTCTATAAAACTATTCATTTCTTTTGTATAACCTGCTGCAATAACAACTAAATCTCCTTTATGATCTTCCATGTTTTTAAGAAGAGTTTCAATTGCTTCCTGTCCGAAATCATTTGCGCCGCGGGAGAGTGTGTAAGCTTCATCAATAAATAGAGTGCCGCCAAGTGCATCTTGAATTATCTTTTCCGTTTTTATTGCTGTCTGCCCTTGATAACCGGCAACCAAATCGGAACGGTCAACTTCAACGAGATGACCCTTTTCCAACACGCCGAGTTCTTTTAATATTTTACTAAATAGGCGAGCGACAGTTGTTTTACCTGTTCCAGGGTTCCCCATAAAAACAGCATGAAGATTTTTATCGATAACTTGAAGTCCGCGCTCTTTACGAAGCTGTGCAACTTTCGATCCGCTTATAAGTTTATAAACACCTTGTTTAACATTATCCAAGCCCGCAAGAGAATTTAGTTCATCGATGTATTCCTGAAGTTTTAATGGATCGCCTTTTACTTCGTAATCCCTGGCTTCGGTTCCTAAATTCAAAACTTGTTTAACATCATCGAGAGTAATCGTAATAAGTTTGTCGTCGGTTCTTTTGTCTTGAGGAATATCGGCAAGACGCAGCAATAATTTTTGCTTTGCAGATTCAAGAACATTTCTAACAATTCGCGCGTTACCAAATTTTTTATCGCGTTCACGGTAAAGTTCATTGAAGTGTTTTAACAGAAAACCGGCGGCTTCTTCGGAGATTTTCTTTTTATCTTTGAGTAAAGTTCTATGTACAATTTCCATCATTTCTTCGGGATTATAATCTTCAAAAGTAAATGCTTTTTGAAAACGCGATTGCATGCCCGGGTTACTTGCAATAAACTCTTTCATTTCATCTGTGTACCCCGCGGCTATTGTAATAAATTTACCGCGGTCATCTTCCATTCTTTTCAATAGAATATCAATTGCTTCCTTGCCGAAGTCGCTGCCTGAGCCGTCTTTTTTTATCAATGCATAAGCTTCATCTATAAATAAAGTTCCGCCCAAGGACTTATCTATCATTGCTGAAGTTTTTTCGGTTGTTTGACCAATATATCCTGCTACTAATCCCTGTCGATCTGTTTCAACAAGATGTCCCTTGGTTAGAATACCTAGAGCAGAAAATATTTTGCTAAACACACGGGCGACAGTTGTTTTGCCAGTACCCGGATTACCAAGAAATAAATAATGCGATCCGAATTTTTCCGAAATGTCCTCACCTTGTTCAAAATAATAGCGGGCAAGTTTTATTAAATCGGAAATCTCTTTTTTAACTGATGTGAGTCCGACAAGGTTGTTAAGTTCTTTTAAGGATTCGGCAAGCGCTTCTTCATTTATCCCGATTTTGTAACGAACAGATTTATTTTTTTCTATAAATCCGGTAACATCTTCAATTGTAATTGTATTGAGAATTTCCTTAGTTCTTTGTTTTTCGGGCAACAATACTACACGTTTACCAAGATTAATTTTTGCTTCTTCCAGTACATTTCGAACAATGCGC
>CAZRMG010000270.1:4142-4666 GCA_964601095.1 uncultured Melioribacteraceae bacterium
GTCCGCGGTAATATTTTATAAACAAAGTATCTAAAAGTTTTTTTGCAGAGTCGGTAATTTTATATTCTTCTTTATCAAGATTCCGTTCGAGAATTTTTCCCAATTCATCGGGAGTGTAGTCTTCAAAAATAAAAGTGTGAGTGAACCTCGATTTCATACCGGGATTTGAGCCGAGGAAAGTATTCATTTCTTCCGGGTAACCTGCAGCAATTACAACAAATTCACCTTTGCGGTCTTCCATGCGTTTTAATAAAATATCAATCGCTTCTTGTCCGAAATCCTGCCCGGCCCCGCTTTTTTTAATTAGAGTATATGCTTCATCAATAAATAAAACTCCGCCAACAGCATCGTTAATTATTTTTTCTGTTTTCTGTGCTGTTTCACCGATGTACTGCCCAACCAAACCTGCGCGGTCAACTTCAACAACATGACCAAGTTGAATTATTCCCATCGCTTTTAAAATGTTTCCTAGTAATCTCGCAATCGTTGTTTTACCGGTTCCGGGATTACCGAGAAATAGAGCA
>CAZRMG010000271.1:0-4659 GCA_964601095.1 uncultured Melioribacteraceae bacterium
TGTTTGTTGAGTGGAATTAAATTGAATAAAATCGCTGATCTGAGGAACGGAAATGCTCTTGCCGCCGATATTGATAATATTAGATTTGTAGAAAAAATGAATTATAAATTGAAAATTGTTTCGCCGCAAACTGCCGCAAAACGTTTGCTTAGAATCGGTTCCCAAAATCATCTTACAGTGTTTGAAATATTTCATACCGATCATCACGGTCACGGCAGGGCCCTTGAATATCTTGAACATACAATTAAAGTCCTCGATGATTTCCTTTTGTATTTAACAAGGAATTTGAAAGACGAAATGACTTTAGTTGTTTGTTCCGACCATGGAAATTTTGAGGACCTCTCTATTAAAATGCACACATTAAATCCGGCGCTGGGCATGACTTTCGGCAAATATTCATACGAACTTTCAAAGAAGATTAAAAAACTTTACCATATAAAACCCGCTATCATGGAGATGTATGGTTGGAAAAATACCCGTTAATTAAATTTGTATTGATTTTTATTCTTGGCATAATTCTTCAATACCTCTTTTTAATCGAAGGGATTGTAATATTTTTTATCTGTCTCTCGTCAGCGTTTATTCTAATATTAATCTCTTTGTTTAGAAAGTACAACTTCGCTGTTTCCCGAAATATTTTATTAGCAATTGCAATTGCTTCGTGCGGTGCTTCCTATTATTCTATAATGAAAAATGATTGCGCTGAATATCCTTTCATCGAACCAAAAATTAAAAATGCTGTTGTAATTGGAAATATTTCATCAATCGATTTAATAAAAAAAGATAATCTTGTTTTTGAGGTTGATGTCGATACAATATTTCTTGGTGAAAAAATTTATTCTAAAAATATGGTTATGCTTGCACGAATTAAATTATCTCACTCGGGATTAAAAAAAATCTATAACAAGATTGGAGTCGGTAATAGAATAAAAATTATCGGGACAATTATAAGACCGCGAAACGAAAGGAACCCGGGTGAATTTGACTATCAGAAATATTTATCGCAGCAGGGGATATCAGGCATTATCAATGTTTATAAAAAAGATGATTTCGAAATAATCTCGAACGAGACTTGGGTTTTATCGAATGCAATTCATACAGCTCGAAAAAGTATTGATGTAACAATTTCAAATACGCACAATCTTTCAACATCGGCGCTTTTACGTGGACTTCTTCTCGCTGACAAAAGTTTAATAGAAAACGATTTGAGAAATGAATTTGTAAACGCAGGTGTAATTCATGTCCTCGCGGTTTCCGGGCTTCATGTTGGTTTTGTAATTCTAATATTCATATTTCTATTTAGAAGAATGAATGTGTACTTACGTTTTATTTTAACAGTACTCGGATTGTTTTCATTTATGATAATTACGAATGCGCCGGCTTCCGTTACGCGGGCAACAATTATGGCAATCTCGATGCTAATAGCTCCGATTGCGGGAAGAAATTACAACAGCATCAACTCATTGGCTTTAGCTGCATTAATAATTCTGCTGTTCGATCCGTCGCAATTATTTAACCCGGGATTCCAATTATCATTCTCGGCTGTGCTGTCAATTGTTATTATCTATCCAAAGATGAATAACAGCATTCTTAAGATGGGAATTAATTCAAAAGTAATTCGTTATTTATTATTATTTTTTTCCGTCTCATTCGCAGCGCAGATCGGAACTTTGCCTTTTACATTGGCATATTTTCACCGTTTATCGCTTGTTGCTTTTGCAGCAAATTTAATAGTAATCCCTTTAATTGGTGTGATAGTCGGATTAGGAATATTTACAATTACTATTACGCCAATGTTTGCAGGTTTGGCATCTTTATATGCCTCGGCAAACGAATTGTTGAGTTATATTTTATTCAGCGTTGTTGATTTCTCAGGCAGTTTATCATTTTCATATCTAACTGTTGGCCAATTTTCGATAATGGATTCAATCATTTTTTATCTCTCACTAGGAATGATTTTAACATTATGGAATAAACTTAATTCAGTTGCTGCAAAATTAATTTTTATGATTCTAATTATATCGAATTGCTTTATTTTGTTTTCAGTCGATAATTACAAATTATTACCTGACAAAAAATTGTCAATTGTTGCCATCGATATAGGACAAGGCGATTCGTTCCTGATTAAATTTCCGAACGGCAAATACGCATTAATTGACGCAGGCGATGCAACTCAATATTTTGATAACGGTGCGAATGTAATTGCTCCATTACTGGAAAGACTCGGTATTGATAAAATCGATTACGGTTTTATAACTCACATTGACAGCGATCATTTTATGGGATATTATTCACTTGTAAAAAGGAATCTTATCAAAGAAATTATAAAACCTCAATTCGATTCATCATCTCAAAAAGATATTGATTTTGAAAAATTTTTACGAAGCAGTCATATCCCAATCCGTTATCATTCTAAAAAGATGAATAAAATTGGCGGTACTGCCGTTTATATGCTTAACGATACTACCGATAATTTTTATTATACTTTGAACAGTAACGATAAGAGCGGTGTGTTAAAAATTGTGTACGGTAAAACTTCATTTCTTTTTATGGGAGATGCGGGAATTAAGACCGAAAAATATTATCAAAAAAATTACGGAAGTTTTCTGAAAGTCGATGTTTTGAAAGCCGGGCATCACGGAAGCAAAACAAGCTCGTGCGAAGATTTTGTCAATTTGGTTAAACCGAAACTTGCAATTATTTCAGCCGGTGTTGCTAATAAATTCAAACATCCGCACAAAGATGTTTTAGAAAGATTTGAACGATATAATGCAAAAATATTGCGAACAGACATATCCGGTGCAATAATACTTCAATCCGACGGCTTCGAAATAAAAAATATAAATTGGAATAAAGAATAAACCGGAATTATATTTTGATCAACAAAATTATTCTACTATGACAATTCACGAAAACTATCCTCTAAAAAATCTTCACACATTTGGTATCGATGTAAAGGCAAAACACTTCTTTGAGGTTTTTGAAGAATATGAGTTTGTTAATTTCCTCAAAGATGATAATCGTTTTAAGAATAATCTATTATTGATTGGAGAAGGTAGTAATATTCTTTTTACAAAAGATTATGACGGTACAGTATTAAAATACTCCAAGAAGGGAATTGAAATCATCGAAGAAACAAATGATGATGTTCTTATTAAAGCCGACGCTGGTGAAATTTGGGACGACCTTGTAAAGTTTTGTGTCGAAAATAATTTTTATGGGATTGAAAACACGGCGCTTATCCCGGGATGTGTTGGCGCTGCCCCGATTCAAAATATTGGCGCTTACGGCGTTGAACTAAAAGATGTTTTTGAGTATTTGGAAGGATTTTCTGTTGATAATTGTAATAGAAAAATTATTAATAAGGAAGAATGCAATTTCGGTTATCGAAACAGCATCTTTAAAAAAGAATTAAACAGAAAATTCATAATTACAAAAGTTGTTCTCCGTTTGAATAAAAACAAAAAACTCAATTTGACATACAGGGCGTTGAAAGATGTTTTCAACGGTATAAACCATGACGACATAACCATTCAACAAGTTCGTGAAGCGGTAAAGCAAATAAGAACAAGTAAATTACCGGATACAAAAATATACGGTAATGCAGGCAGCTTCTTTAAAAATCCCGAGATCGATTCTAAACATTTGAATCTGCTGGAAGAAAAATACCCCGACATAGTTTATCATAAAATATCGGATGAATCATTTAAAATACCCGCGGGCTGGTTGATTGAGAAGTGCGGCTTCAAGGGTAAAAGAGAAGGCAATGTTGGGTGTTTTGAAAAACAATCTTTAGTAATTATAAACTATGGGGATGCAAGCGGGATTGAGATAAGAAAGTTTTCGGAAAAAATTGTTGATGAAGTTTATATAAAATTTCTAATAAAACTTGAAACTGAAGTTAACATCCTCTAACCAATTATTCGGAGAGATTAAAATGTCGGTACAAAAGAAGGAACCACAAAAAAGTATTCTACAAGAAACATGGAAAGAAATTACACAACCATTTAAAGATTTACTTCACACTTCTCAAGCGTTGTTTGGTGTTAATCTTTCTTACCTGCTTGAAGGTCTTACTTATTTTGGTGTCGTTGGTTTACTTGCAATATATTTTAATGAATACACACAACTTGATGATATTCGTGCCGGCAACATGGTCGGGTTTTTAACCGCTGGAATAACTTTCGCCATGCTTCTATTAGGAGCTACGGTTGATTGGATTGGACTTCGCAAAGCATTATTAATTGCTTTATCGTCAATGCTTGTTGGGCGCGTTCTTTTATCTATTGCGCCTGAAGTTGGAGCCCCTGGTCTTTGGGGAAGCGGACATTTATTAGCTATGCTTGGTCTTCTTGGAATTGTTATCGGTTACGGAATTTACCAGCCCGCATGCTATGCCGGGGTAAAAAAATTAACAAATGAAAAAACAGCGGCAATGGGTTATGCAATGTTGTACGCTATTATGAATCTTGGCGGATTTTTACCGGGATTGATTTCGCCGCCTGTGCGTAAATCATTTGGAATTATTGGTGTGTTCTGGGTTTATGTTGTTCTAACTGTAGTTGGAATTGGAGTTGTCTATTTCATAATCACGAAAAAAGCATATGATAAAGCCGTTGCTGATGCAGGCAAAGATTTAACCGAAAGTGAGAAAGAAGA
>CAZRMG010000272.1:0-4246 GCA_964601095.1 uncultured Melioribacteraceae bacterium
AAATCTTTCCGGAATTTAATTCATCAGTTCCACCTCTTAAAGACATGAATGCAGAAGACATAGATATTAAACTTAAAGTCATGAACACAAAGCGCAATTTTTTCATTTTGACATTATTCCTTTATTAATTTATTAACATAATTATTTTAGAACCGGGTAATGAATTTTTGGTTCTTTGACTTTAACCCACGGCAGTTCATCCCATGTGATTGTTTTTTCACTAAAGTACACTTCAAAAATATTTTTAAATCCTTGAGGATCACTGCTGCTTAAATCGCCCCAAACCATAAACCACGTCCAGCGCGGCTGATCATTTAAAACTTCGATAGAAGGCGCAGCGCCCACTTCACCAAGGGCAATCGGTTTATCTTTTGCAAGAGCCAGAAGCATTTCATAATTCATCTCATTAAAACCTTCTGAATAAACATCTGTTGCAAGTATGTCAACATAATCATCACCGGGATAATACATTTCGTAATCGTCAACACCAGTTTTTACTTCATTTGCATTAAACACCCAAATAAGATTATTCAAACCGTGAAAATTTACGAGACGATCAAAAAGCATTTTATATAATTTCTTGTAGCCGTCGTCGCCTTCTTTTTTACCCCACCAAAACCAGTCACCGTTCATTTCGTGATAAGGTCGCCAAAGTACCGGCACCCCTGCATTTTTTAACTGTTTCAGAAAAAATGCAATAACATCAACCTGCGATTTCCATTTTTCGTTAATTAAAGTACCGGGAGTAATTAAATCCTTCCATTCAGATTCAGTAAGTTCGCCTTGAATAGATTGTCGGAAATCGACCGGCTCTTCTTCAATCGGGCGGACTGCATGCCACATCAACGTAATTATAAAACCTTCGTTGTGCCTGCGAATTGCTTCGTCAACAATTTGTTGTCTATAATTTATTCCATCCCATGTGCCCGGTTCGCTAAACCCGAAATCCTGGCCAAAAACCGCCGGATACTTTGTAGTCATTTTTTGAACCGACGGCAAACGGAGAGAACCGAATAACGGCACGCTGTGTTGCCCAGTTAAAGTATTTTCCCCGCTAATGCTGTAGATATAATTTAATAAATCAACTGATTCGGGCGATGCATTTGGCGTTACGGGCAATATTGAATTATTTTGTGAATACACGCTGAACGATACTATTAACGAGATCATAACAGTTAGAAGCAATACTTTTCTCAGCATAAATCTTCTCCATATTGTTCAAAGATTAAACGCGGTATTTTAACTACTACCGAATATTTTTTTGCTATGGAACACTATTAAATAAGAATTTGATAAATTTAATTTTTTTCGCAAAAATACTCGAACGACATTAACATCCAAATATTAATTGATTGCCCCTTTGCCTGTGCCGGTAAAAATTTTAGATTACGCGCATACTTAACAGTAGCCGAATCCAAGATACTGCTGCCCGATGATGTTTCCATAAATACTTTTTCAACATCGCCGAATGTATTGATAAGAAATCTAACCCTTACTTTACCTTCGATGTTTTTGTTTACGGCTTCAATTGGGTACGACATTTCTTCTTTTGATATCAATATTGCTTTTTGAATAACAAAACCCGAATCAATCTCTGCAATGCTTTTTTGAACAACTATCGGTTTAACAGGTTTAGGTTTCGGCAATTTCTTTTTTTCTTTAAATAAAACGAATGTTTTTTCGCCGAATAATTTATAAGATATTCCCGTTTTGCTAAGTATTTTACCAAGGGCTTTCTCAGGTTCCTTTTCAACTTCACAATTGATAAATATATTCTCAATCAATTTATCGCTATAAACAAAATTAGAACCGCTTTCGGATGCGATTTTTCCAAGTGCTTCGCGAAGGGATTCATTTCGAAAATAAATTTTTCCCTTTCCTCTTTTCTCATTTTGAATTGAGAATAAGGTTGATGAGAAAAATATTGCAACGCATAAAACGGATAATTTGAACAACATCATCTATTAATCTTTTTAATTGTGTATCCGTAGGGTGTCTTTTCATATTCAGCTGTTAATGTTAAACAGATCATCGTAATAATGCTATCGGGATTTTCTGTTCTAAATGTTCCCGTTATTTCTTCATCACGAAGTTTTTCATCCAAATCGATATTAATATTATAAAAGCTGTTCAATTCCTCTACTATTTCCCCAAGCGGTTTGCTTTCAAATATAAATTCATCTTTTATCCAACTAAGAATTATTTTTGCGTCCGATTGCACAGGTAACGATGGTTTATTCTTCCCTTCAACAGCACTTAATTGGCCGGATTTCAACTCAACTTTATTTTTAGAATTGTTTGAAGTAATAAGATCGACTTTACCTTCTTTTACAAAAACTTCCGTGATATTGCTTCGAGATATTACATTTAATTCAGTGCCTTTTATAGTTACAAAGGCATTCTCTGTTTCAATAATAAACGGTTTTATATCTTTCATAATTGTGAAATACGCTTCACCTTTAAACTTGATTTTCCTTTCATTCCCCTCAAACTTTTTGGGGAAGTCAATGCTACTGTTTTTATTTAACAGCACGATGCTATTATCCGACAGCACTAATTCTTTCTTTTCATCAAAAGTCGATATGCTTGACAATTCATCACTTCTATCAATTCTAATTGTAAATAATACTACTGCCGATATTAAAATAAGAATGGATACGATCAATACCGGCTTCCAGCTTTTTTCTAAATTACCGAATTGTTTCGGTAAGTTAAATTTTCGGGTATTCTGTTGATTTGATCTGCCGATTTCAAAAGCACTAATCTTAGATTGAATTTCTTCCCAATCATTATCTATTTCAATAGGCATAGATTGTTCTTTAATTTCTGCTTTGTACCAAACATCACTCATATGAGTAAATTCGGATTGATTTGTTTCGGAGCTGTTAATCCATTCTTCAAGAGCAATTCTTTCCGTTTCGGTAATATTTCCGGTTAAAGATTTAATGCAAAGTTTTTGATGATAATTCATATTATTAAACAATTTATTGGTTATTAATTTTTTCATTGATAATAGTTTTTATGGAATATTTTTCTAAGTTTTTTAAAAGCATTAGACATTCTTTTTTCTACAGTCTTGACTGAGACTTCGCATATTTCAGCAATCTCTTCATAGCTAAATCCGTCATACCGGCTTAATGTAAAAACAGTCTTAATTTTTTCAGGAAGATTCGATATAGCATTCCGCATATCAAAAACAAACTCTTGATCGGATTCATTAGAAATTTTATCGGGATAATTATCGTCTAGAACAGTATTACCGGACGAATGCAGTTTATATACATTTATAACAGCGTTACCAACGGATTTATAGAGATATGCTTTTATGGATTTCTTCGGATCAAGTTTTTTTCTTGCAAGCCATATTTTACAGAAAACATCTTGTACCAAATCTCGCGAAGTTTCCATTGAATTAGTGCGGTACCATGCAAATTGAATTAATAGGTAATAATACTTTTGATACAAATCTTTAAATGCATCTTTGTCGCCATTAATAATTTTAATAACTAATTCTTTATCAGGAGACAGCACAAAAGATTTCTTTAACATGTTTATTATTACCTCAGAACAACTTTTACAAGATTTTTGTAAAGCTAAATAATTCCACAGAACAAATGTCATAATCATAAGGATTAAAAGCCATACCGTTCTATATAAAAAAAAGACAGCTAGGATAATACATCCTTAGCTGTCTTCGTAAATCTATTAATAAATAAGATTACTTAAGAAGCATCATCTTCTTATTTACTTGGAAATCACCGGCTTCAATTGTGTAGAAATAAACGCCTGATGAAAGCCTGCTTGCATTAAAGTTAACGGCATAAGAACCGGAATTCATAAAATTGTCAATCAATGTTGCAACTTTTTGACCGAGGATGTTATAAACAGTCAATCTTACATTGGATGCTTTTCCAATTGAGAAATTGATTGTTGTTGTCGGGTTGAATGGATTCGGATAATTTTGTTCAAGAGCATAACCATCATAATGGTAATGAAAAGTATATAAAAAAAGTTGTGGGCAATTGTTCTGCGGCAGACTATCTTATGCCAGTTTCAATGGATTTATGTGAGTTTTATAAAAAGAGGATGGCGGGCAGGGGTGTTACAGTTAAATACATTAGGCATCCAATTATGGAATTGCCTCAAGTAATATCAAATTTAAATAACAAAATAATACTTTCTGTAGGACGATTAATAAAAAACAAGGGATTTCATACTTTGTTAAAAATATTTCAATTAATACACA
>CAZRMG010000272.1:4256-4635 GCA_964601095.1 uncultured Melioribacteraceae bacterium
TTCTAACACCTGATGAAATTTCCTGAATCAATTTTATAACATCAAGATTTACATTAGGAGCAGTAACAAGAACTGTATGAGCGCCGGCAGTTAAATTGAAACTTGATGATAACGAACTTAAACCAGTGGAATCAGCTTTTAGTTCAAGTGGAAGATCCGAAACTACAACAGTACCATCAACACTTATAGCGCCAATTTGTGCCGCAGATGGATTTTGATATACTACTTGGATTCTGTATTTACCGTCTGTTGGAGCAGTTAAACTAGCTGATACAGTACCTGTCGATCCCATATTAACTGAACGAAGGCCGCTTGGTGTCCAAACAGCACCTTCAACAACAAGAGCAACAATGTCAAATGTAGCATCGGCAGCGCTTAA
>CAZRMG010000273.1:0-4625 GCA_964601095.1 uncultured Melioribacteraceae bacterium
TGCTTGTATTGATTCCCAGATTTGTCCTTCCTGAAATTCTCCATCGCCAGTTAAAACGTAAACGTTTCCATCGTATTTAAAATAATTTTTGGCCCAAGCCATTCCTTTTGCTTTTGAAATTCCCATGCCGAGCGAACCTGTACATGCTTCAATGCCGGGAATGCGAACTTCGGGATGTCCGTCGAGTCCGTGCAACCTTCTTAACATCAATAATTTTTCTTCGGGTAAAATTCCGAGCGCATAAAAAAGCGAATACAAACCGGGAACATCGTGACCTTTTGACGAGAAATAAATATCCCGGTTTGGATTTGTTAACCCTGTTTGTAAAATATTCATTTCATTAAGATAGAGGTATGTAATTATATCCATGGCGCTCAGCGAAGAACCAAGATGACCGGATCCTGCTTTTTTAACTGCAACAAGTGTGTTGTACCTGCACATGTCTGCAAACAAATTCATTTTTGTTTTCCACTCGCCGGCAGATGATTTTACTTTATCAAACTCACGCTTTTGAATAATTGAATACTGCATATAGTCTCCACTTGGCTGATAATTCTTTTATAAACATTAGCACAAAATTCTAAAATCAATTTACTGATTTTTGACATTCTTGAAAATGTACGAATTTTAGACGAACACGAGTTCCAAAAGTCATATTACTTATGGCATCTTACAGAATATTTTAACAACTTATTACGGGATTTTACTTTTGATGGGTTAATTAAATGAGGAAATACTTTTTAATATTTTTTCTTTTTAGTATTCAAGCTGTATATACTCAGGATAGAAATAATATCCCGGTTCCTAAAGGCCCGCCGCTTATTGGCGGCAGTTCAATTAATCATAATGCATGGAAGTCGTCCAATAAAATCAAAATTGATAATTGTAATGAAATTTATTTAGTGCATGACGGGCAGTTCTTATATTTTGGTTTCAGGGGAATATATGAACCGTGGAGTCACCTTTATATTAATAACAGAAGTAACGTTCATGTTTTACATGTTACGGCTGCCATGGGTCGTGTAATTTATAACGTCAATCATTACGGAACGTGGCAGCCCGATAGGCAATTCAACTGGAAAATGAAAAATTCAAAGCACGATTATGCAATAGATAATAATGTTGACGAGAAAAATTTTTTGGAAAAAGAAGGATGGATAACTGCCGTTAATTCAACGCAGAATAAAAAGGAAGTTGTGTTTAAAATTGCCATTAAAAATGTTGATGTTAATAATTTATATTTGGCGTGGGTTTTCGGATTTAAGGAAGCTTCATATTTGTTCTGGCCGCTATCGTTAAATGACGACACGCTAAAACCTGAAGTATTTACGGGTTATAATCCATCAGATTTGAAATTTAATTTTAAAAGCTGGGCTATATTAAAATTAGCTGATTAATTAGCCGCCGTATTAAACAGCGGCTTAAATTGTTTTAGAATTTCCCGAATTTAAAAGTTAACATTGCCGAGGGGCCGGATAAAGCTTTGTCCGTTAGTCCGCTATCATCTGCACCGGAAATAAATCTGTAGCTTGCGCCGATTCCTACTCTAAAAAATGAAACAACATTTAACTCAAAATTAACAGCCGGTTCAATAACAAAAAAAACATCAGTTTCATCATCTTTCCAATTCCAATCCATTTCTTTTGTCCTGTCGCGGTGATTTACGCCGCCTCCGCCAATCAATAAATAGACGGATGAATGAGCGATCTTTTCCCAGTTCATAATATATTCCATTTCAAAACCACCATAGCCAAAATTTAAAAACATCTTCCTTTCATTTAGAAATTGAGTTCCTTCTACTTCGTTAACCAGACCATAACCACCGCCGCCGATTACGAATGAATGATTAATTATCCAACCGCCCCGTCCTCCAACTAAAACACCAAACTGGTCATTAATTGATGTAAATTTTACAACCGGTCCGCCGAATCCTCCGTGGTCAACTTCTCCTGTTCCTAATAATGTTTCTTCCTGTGCATAATTCAATGAACAGAATATCAACACAAAAACAATTACTAACTTTTTCATTTCTACACCTCGTTTAATTATTGTACTTAATTATGACGAAAATGTAATGAATTTGTTGCGGAGGAAATTGATTTTTTAATTTACTTTCTGGTTGCTTTAATTATTTCTTGATTACAATTAATCGTCCAGTTAAATTCATTTCGAATTTTCTATCAATTTATAAAACAGAATAACAAACAACGTATAATTTATTTAAGGGGGAATTTATGAATCTCAAAATGCTCAAATTACTATTCTCATTTTTAATTGTTGCAACAATTACATACGGGCAATCGCAAAAAGTTTTAAGTGCGGATGGAGTTGAAATTGTTTATGAAACTGCGGGCGAAGGTAATCCCGCGCTTGTTCTTATTCACGGATGGAGCTGCGACAAATCTTATTGGAGTGAGCAAGTAAAAGATTTGTCAAAAAATTACAAAGTCATTACAATTGATTTGGGCGGACACGGTGAATCGGGACTGAATAGGGAAAACTGGACGATTGAAAAATACGGGGAAGATGTTGCCTCGGTTGTAAATAATTTGGAATTGGAAAAAGTAATTTTAGTCGGTCATTCGATGGGTGGATCCGTAATTCTTGAAGCGGCAAAAATTCTAAAAGGAAAAGTTATCGGATTGATTGGAGCGGATACTTATCAAAGTTTTACTGACGATTGGACTGCAGAGCAGAAAGAAGGATTACTAAAATCATTTAAAGATAGTTTTTATGAAACAGCACAAGGATTTGTAAAAGGCATGTTTCCTCCGTCGGCGGATTCAACGCTTGTAAAAAAGATTGCCGACGATATGTCGATGGCACCGCCGCAAGTTGCAACAAGCGCAATGCGTAACTTATTCTTTTACAATCCGCTGCCAACATTGAAAGAAATTGATTTGCCGATAATCTCTATCAATTGCGATTTATACCCGGTAGCCGTTGAAGAAAATAAAAAGGTTGTAAAATCTTTCGATGTGAAAATGATGAAAGGTGTAGGGCATTTTTTGATGATTGAACAACCCGAAGAGTTTAACAGACTTTTAAAAGAAGCAGTTAGAGAACTTTCAAGCAAATAATTTTTTTTCCAGTTTAACTCGGAGAGGTTGTGAAAAAAATATTTTTTCTCGTTATGATTATTATAATCACAACATCATGTGCTTTTTCACAAAGAAAATATGATAACAAGTTAAAACCTGCCGAAATAAAATCTGTAAACATTACGGGCGGTTTCTGGCAGCCGAGGTTTGAAACAAATAGAAATGTTACAATACCGCATGTTATTAATCAATGCAAAGTAACCGGAAGATTGGATAATCTTTATTATGCAGCAGGCATTAAAGAAGGCGAGTACTGCACTGCTTATCAATTTGATGATTCGGATGTTTTCAAAACAATTGAAGCCGTATCATATTCACTAATGTCGAAGCCGGATGCAAGTTTAGAAAAAATTGTTGATGAGTGGATTGAATTAATTTCTAAAATACAGGAAGAAGACGGCTATATTTATTCTCCTCGGAAAGCGCCTTCGGAAAAAATCAAAAGAGCTATTGGACCGGAACGATGGTCAAATTTACAATGGAGCCATGAGCTTTATAATATGGGCCATTTATATGAAGCGGCGGCGGCTCATTATAAATCTACAGGTAAAAAAACTCTTTTAAGTATTGCGCTGAAAAATGCCGAACTAATTCTTGCAACATTTAATCCTCAAAATTTGCAAATACCTCCTGGGCATGAAGAAATAGAAATTGGCCTGATTAAATTGTATCAAGTTACGGGAGAAGAAAAGTATTTAAACCAAGCAAAATATTTTATGGAACTGCGCGGAAGAGGAAAAGAAATAAATGGAAGAGAATTCTGGGGCGAATACGCGCAAGATCATAAAACTCTTTTCGAACAAGATGAAGCGGTTGGGCACGCAGTACGAGCGGCTTATCTTTATTCTGCAATGGCGGATGTAGCAGTTATAACAAACGATAAAAAATATATAAACGCCGTCGATAATTTGTGGGAAAATGTAGTATCAAAAAAAATATATATTACCGGCGGTATTGGCGCGACTGGCACTGGAGAAGCTCTAGGCGCAAATTACGATTTACCCAATGCAAGCGCCTATAACGAAACATGCTCGTCCATAGCAAATATGATGTGGAATTACAGAATGTTTTTGCTTCACGGCGATGGAAAATACCTCGATGTTTTTGAACGGACTTTATACAATGCGTTTCTTTCGGGAATCGGAATGGATGGAAAATCATTTTTCTATCCGAATCCTCTTCAATCTTACGGAACGCACGAACGAACGCCTTGGTTTACCTGTGCTTGTTGCCCGCCTAATGTTGCAAGATTTATAGCATCACTCCTGGAAAAAATTTATTGTGTTTCGGATAACGAGATTTATGTTAATCTTTTCGTATCAAGTTCGGCAGACTTGAAATTACAAAGACAAAGTGTTGCAATAAAACAAAGCACGAATTATCCATGGGAAGGGCAGATCAAATTATCAATTCAACCTGAAAATCCAGGTGAAATAATTTCTGTTAAAATTAGAATACCGGGTTGGGCAACCGGCAAACCGATAGAAAGTGATTTATATAAATTTGTTGGTTCAAGTGATAAAC
>CAZRMG010000274.1:0-4614 GCA_964601095.1 uncultured Melioribacteraceae bacterium
TTACACTTTTTGCGATTATTGTAATTAATCCTGCCTGTTCGGCAATTTTCATAATGCCGAGCCATAATGCCATAATACCGATTAAGCCGAGAGCAATCTCCGCTGCTTTGGATGCATAATCAATTGTTGCATTAGTTACTTCCTTCATCCTCGCAAAAGAAATTTTTTCCAACTGCATTCCGGCAGAATATGTTGTGCTGTCAATTTTTTCTTTTAGAAATATTTTACCTGTCAAATCATTTTCTTTGCCGGAAACTTTTGCCATCTCTTTCCAAATCTTGGGCGAGTTTTCATTTACGATTAGATAAAATGAATATTTTTTTTCTTCTTCATTAAAAGAGATTTTTATTTTTTCACTTACTTCAGCTTGGTATTTTGAATCATAAAATTCCGAGAAAGTCTTTCCATCAATTTTAATTTGGGCATCACCGGAAAGTTTTGCTTCGTTTTTTCCTGCTCGATCTTTAGAAATTGTAATTCCTATTATTTCATCATTCCGATATTTATTTTGCGTTTGGTCGGAGATGTCGATTGTTATTGCAACCGCTATGCCTAAAGCAATAAGTGCAAGCCAGATATAGTTGAGCATTAGTTTTCTCTTTTCGAATTATGTGTACAGCGCAAATTAAAAATTCTTTTTAAAGAAATGAAGAAAAGCTTTTATCCAACAGAATAACAGATATAACCAGTTGAGTGAATTTGAAATGAATATTTAAGAAAATATAATATTTCAAAAGTACAAACCGAACACGGATTCTTATGATTGTTATGATTTATTATGATAAAAACAATCTGCGTTAATCTTAAATAATCATAAAAATCCGTGTTCTATACTTATATATTTTTTAATTCACACACCGGTAATATTCATGTATTAACCCAGGCATAAACACTGGAGTAAATATTATCTTCGATAATTTTAGTTCTATTCACTAATTCACATAAGTGATAGAATAACAATTTACCAATTCATTCTAGCTTTTATTTCGGATGAAAGTATGCCTGCAATCTTTATCATTCCGCTTACATTTGGGTGCCAATCGCAACCCCAATCATTTTCTGTTAAAACTGATCTCGTTATTTCAACAAAGAAAACATCTTTATTGCGCTTTCTTTTTTGATCAAGTTTAATAACTTCTTTTATATAGCTTATGCACGGTTCATCAATCATTGGTCCGCAAATACAAAACACGGCAACACCGGGGTATAAATTTCGAACGCGGTCAATCAAATTTTTGTATGCATTTTGAAAAACATTTTTATCGGGAAAAGGTTGTGTGGAAAAATCATTTGTGCCGAGATTAATCACAACAACCTGCGGAATCCATTTTGTAAAAACCCATTTCGAAATTGAATCGTTGAAACAAATTCTATCATAAAGCACAGGCATCGGATCAATTGAAGTTTTATTGGTATCACCATAATTGCGCACAACGCCTCTTCCCGAATATGAAATTAAATGATAATCGGCATTCAATTCGCGGGAAGTAATGGCGGCATAAGATAAATTTGCGTTTTCAGTTTCGGGACTAAAATGACAATCGGGATTATCGCCTTCGACACCGTAACCACAAGTAATTGAGTTGCCGATAAATTCTATTCTTCGTTCAGGTCTTCTTTCAGGCGGCAACAATTTATATCCTTCGTCAAGAATAAAACCTTCAAACTCACCGACTCCGACAAATGTCTCAGTTCTTTTATGAATTGTAATTGTGTGCGGGATCGAATCGCTCAATCCTTTTATATTTTTTAAATTTTTTATAGAATCTTTTCGAAGAAGTTTCGGCAATGAATTATCTATTACAACTGCATATTCATTCGAATTATCATTCAATCTAACAGAAATATTCTCGCCGATAAATTTTGCAGATATATAAATACCCGGCCAATCGAATTTTACTTTTTTAGGATCCGAAAAATCGAAACGCCCGACATATTGAATGTATGGATGATCGGCATCGATAATTCCCGCTTGTTCATAATGATTTGTTGTTATTGAAGAGCATGCTGTGAATTGAAATATCAAAATAATAGTTGAGAATAAAGTCATAAAATATTTTATCGCCATTGTTTAATCCGCCGCAATTCAAATGAATAAAAAGTACATCGCAATAATAGGATTAAAGAAGGAATCAATACAAATTGTTTTTTTTGAGAAATCAGTTAAGAAGAAATTTGTTTTGCCATTTGCTATTTTGTTTTCAAGAAATTTGAGAGTGATATGAAAATAGGACTTGCACAATTCGCACCAGAATGGGAAAATCCTCAAAAAAGTATGCATAAAATCGAAACACTTTTAGATAAGTCGGATAAGGATTTTGATCTTTTAATTTTCCCTGAGTTATCATTAACAGGTTTTACGATGAATTGCGAACGATTTGCCGAAGAGATTGACGGAACCGGCACGCAGCTTTTTATGCATATTTCATCAATGCTTGGCACGAATATTTTTGCAGGAATTATTGAGCAAGATGTACATAGATTTTACAATACTCTCGTTCACTTTGATAACGGTTTGATAAAAGCCCGTTACAGAAAAATTCATCCCTTTAGCTTGGGCGATGAAGATAAACATTATACTTCATCGCATGAAATTGTGATGACTGAAATAGATCACATTAAATTCGGTTTGAGTATTTGTTATGATCTTCGTTTCCCTGAACTATATAGATTATATGCTAAAGAAAAAACTGAAGTGATGGTCAATATTGCAAGCTGGCCTATTCCAAGAATTGAACATTGGAAAGCATTATTGAAAGCACGCGCAATTGAAAATCAATGTTATATGGTTGGAGTTAACCGCGTTGGCGAAGAACCGAATCACAAATACAACGGCTGCAGTGCAATCTTCGACCCGATGGGCAATAGTGTTTTTGTTGCGGAAGACAAAGAGAATATTTTTATCTGCGATATAGATTTAGATCTCATAAAAGATACAAGAACCAAACTCCCGTTCTTAAATGATATCAAGTTGATTTGACAGAGAATTCAGAACTGTGAAATCATTCAAAGTAATTTTTTATTTAACCTGTTGTTTAGAAGAACAATAACTACTTCCTACAACCGCAATTATCATATAAAATTGTTTTAACGTGAAGGGTTATAAAATAATAGAAAGCACGACCTTTGGAATGGTCGTGCTTCAGGCCCGGTGTTAAAACATGCGCTAAATAAATAGCGCTTACCGTAAATTTATAATGCGCTGTCGCCGGATTCGCCTGTTCTAATACGGATGGCATCCTGCAAATTGTAAATAAATATTTTACCGTCGCCAACTTGACCGGTTTTGGCTGTTTTAATTACAATATCAACAGCTGCTTCTGCCCTATCGTCGGGACAGATTAATTCTATTTTTATTTTTGGAACGAAGTTTATATTGTATTCGGTGCCGCGGTAAACTTCTTTATGACCTTTTTGCCTGCCGTATCCTCGAACTTCCGAAACTGTTAAACCGTGATATCCGGCTTCACTTAAAGCGTCCTGAACTTCATCCAATTTATGCGGTCTTATAATCGCTTCAATTTTTTTCATTATTTATACCTCTTTTTGTTTTTATTCAATTATTGAAGGAATTGTTTATAAAGATATTCCAACAACATAAAAGATATCTTCCGATGATGGATTTAATATTACCGAACCCGACAACGGAATACTGAAACTATCAGTTACTTTAATTTCTTTTGTAGCTTTGAATCCTACATTTATCAAACTAAAATCTGTAACACCGTAGTATCCCACATCTTCGCCCGGTGTGCCGCCAACAAACAAACCTAAGCCGACATCTTTAACCGAAGTGCTATATCCTACTTGAAAATAGATTGGGTTTTCGGCAACGTTATGAAGAAAGTAATTGAATGATAAAGATATTGGGAAACTCTCCGGTCCCGTATATCCAACATTTAATTCGATGAAATGAGCGCCGGGACCTTCGGGGTCATCGTAATTATTGAAATTACCCCATTTAACTCCGCTGTTAGGATTTGTATAATCCGTAAATCCCAAACTTAAACTGCCTGATTCGCCAAGTTCAAAACCATAACTTGCCCAAACATCAATTTCGTTTAGTCCGGCAGGATCGGACATTGAATAAGCGCCCCAGAATCCAGCCGAAAAACCGCCCGCCGATAAAGTTATATACGGTTGTAATGAAGGTGTATTACCGCCGAGATCCAATCCTCTCCAAATATATCTGCTGTAAATATCAGTGCCGAGGGAAAGTTCTTGAGCTTTTGTTTCTGAAAATGTTAAAAAGAGTAAAATAATTGTAAGAGATGCGAAAAATTTTGTAATAGCAGCTTTCATTTTATACTCCATTTTTGTGATTTCTTATTGAAACATATTAAAGATTAAGTTCACTTATGATACTTTTTCAAAATCGGGATATGATTCCATACCGTGTTCGCCAATATCCAATCCTTCAATTTCTTACTGTTCCGATACCCTAATTCCCATAGTCTTTTTCAAAATCATCCAAAGTATAAATGTGAAAGCTGTAGTAAAAGCACCGACACTAATAACGCCAACAAACTGAATCCATAATTGATTTGCACTTGCAAGTGAACCAAAAATGCCAACTGCCAATGTTCCCCAAATACCACAAACAAGGTGAACCGA
>CAZRMG010000275.1:0-4608 GCA_964601095.1 uncultured Melioribacteraceae bacterium
GGCGTTACGGCAACGATGATTTATTTTGTTTTTAAGTACCATCGCAAAAAAGGGCATAAACCGGTAGATATTCCTCACAATACTTTATTGGAAGTAATTTGGATTGTTGTACCGACAATTTTGGTTTTATCAATGTTTTATTTCGGCTACACGGGTTTCGCGGAATCAAGGAAAATTCCCGATAACGCATTCGAAATAAAAGCTACTGCAAGAATGTGGGCGTGGGAATTCAATTACGCAAACGGTATTAAAACAGATACAATGTATGTGCCCGTAAATACTCCTATTAAAGTTGAATTGAAATCTGTCGATGTTACACACTCAATGTACATCCCTGCATTCAGAATTAAAGAAGATGTTTTATCAAGCCGTACAACTTATCTTACGTTCACGGCAAAACAAACGGGCGATTACGATATAGCATGCGCGGAGTACTGCGGACTTAATCATTCCATGATGTACACTAAGGTTAAGGTTCTTCCGGAAAATATTTTTAACGAATGGTACGAGAAAAGCGGCGCACCTGTGCTGAACGGGGAAGGTAAATAAATGCCTTACGCCGGCAATGACATTTTGGATTTAGGGAACGAAAAAATTTTATATGTGATGAAAAAACATCTCGAAATATTATTTGAATTGGGAAAGGTGAGGATTACAGCTTTCGTTTCATTCTCAACTCTCGCCGGTTATATTCTGTTTTCAGAAAGTTTGACATGGAATATGCTGCTGCCGACATTCGGCGTATTTTTACTCGCGTGCGGTGCATCGGCTTTGAATCATTATCAAGAAAGAAAGACGGACGCTTTAATGGAGCGCACTAAAAGCCGCCCGCTACCATCGGGAAGAATTTCGGAATTGTACGCGTTAACAGCGGTAGCCGCTTTTCTTTTATGCGGTTCGGCGATAATTTATTTATCGTCCAACTTTACTGCGCTTGTGATAGGAATAATTACTGTGATTTGGTACAATGTAATTTATACTCCGCTTAAGAAAAAGTACGCTCTCGCCGTTGTACCGGGTTCTATAATAGGAGCTTTGCCGCCCATGATAGGTTATACCGCCGCGGGAGGGTCGCCATTCGATTTGCAGATTATTGGTTTGGCGCTTTTCTTTTTCATCTGGCAGATCCCGCACTTCTGGCTGCTGCTTTTAATTTTTGGGAATGATTACGATAAAGCGGGTTTCCCGACCCTCACAAAAATTTTTGACAACCTGCAGTTGAGCCGTATAACATTTATGTGGATTATCGCTCTGGCGATCAGTTCGTTATTCATTTTGTCGTTCGATGTATCGTCAACTTTGATTTCTTTCATCGCGATTATTTTGATGGGTGTTTGGCTAATTTCATCTTCGGTAAAAATATTAAATCATTATTTGGAAAAAATAGTTTTCAGAAAAGCGTTCATAAACATAAATGTTTATGTGCTCGCTGTTGTGCTAATTATATCATTCGAAAAATTGTTTTTAAAAGTAATTTAACGGTAGAAAATGGACTTCTTGGAAAATTCGGTTTTGCCGCAGTCGGCGCATCACATGGTTCTTCTTAAATACCTTTTGGTATTAACCTATATTATTTTGATACCGTATTTAAGCGTTCTGTTCGGCTCACTTTCTTTATCGCTGTACTTTAAACGGAAGTCGGCAAAAACATCCGAGGCAAAATACCTAAAGTTCGCAAAGGACCTAATTGATTTAATTACTTTTAACAAGGGTGTGGCATTCGCTCTTGGAATAGTGCCGATGTTAAGTGCGGCATTCTGCTACGCGCAATTGCTTCATTTAAGTGATAACGGAGTTGGAGGATTTATTCTGCTTGCTCTCGTGTTTTTTATTGTAGCGTTGGTTTTGATTTATATATACAAATACGCGTTTCATTTAAAAAGTATTTTTGAGCTTGCATCGAAGAGCGAGAACGCGCAGGAAGAATTAAAAGACGATATAAATTCCTACACAAAAATCGCCGCTGGATTATTTTCCAAATCGGGTTTGTACGGCTGGATATTTTTATTGGTATCAACATATATTTTCTCTGCCGCTGTTCAATTAGCTGCCGACACATCCAAATGGGGAAGCGTTACAAATGTATTCGAACTTCTAATTTCAATGAGCGCTTTTACTTATTACCTGCAGTTCGTGGCGGCTTCGTTCGCCGTTACATCGGCTGTAATGCTTTATAAATTTTTCCGACCGAATTCCGAAACGAATATTAAAAATGAGGAATACTCCGCATTCGTGAAATCCTTTGCGCTAAAAACTGGATTAATAACAACTATATTATGGCCTCTTTTAATTGTTATAAATGTTTTTGCGAAACCCACAATTACTTATTCGTACGATTTATTCGGCGCAACTTTACTCGCGCTTCTGCTGATTTTATTGATAGCAAATTTATTCTACTCCATGATAAAAGAATCGAATGTGAAATTCGGCTCAGCAGTAATTTATTTGTTCGTAACTGTAATTTTTCTTCTTGTTCTCAAAGAACAATTCGGTTTTGATACATCCACAAAAAAACAATACGCTGTGATATCCGCAAATTACGAACAGTATCAAAAGGAAATGAACGAGAAACTCGGGATAGCCGTAGTTGAAGTTAGCGGAGCGGATATTTTCAACGGCAAATGCATCGCGTGCCATCAGTACGATAGAAATCTTGTGGGCCCGGCTTATAATGATGTCCTTCCAAAATACGAAGGGAAAATGGATGAACTTGTTAAGTTTATTCTTAATCCCGTTAAAGTTAATCCGGAATTCCCTCCAATGCCTAACCAAGGACTTAAGCCAAACGAAGGTGAAGCGATTGCCAAGTATTTAATGGAGACGTATAAGAAATAAATGTTTTCCATAATGGGACACTGATTGACACAGATTTTTTTTGATTGACGCGGATAAGGAATTAATCATAAACAATTGGTGTGCTATTTTTTTGAACAGTGATACTCATCCAACTTTTATTTTCTAATACTCAAATCATACTTCGCTAAATTCAAATTAAACCGAAGGGATTAAAAATTGAAGAAATCTGTTTTTATTGCTGCAAGTTTGGATGGTTATATTGCACGGGCAGACGGCGGAATAGATTGGCTTATAGATGCTGATAACAAGCCGGAAGCTGATTTTGGCTATAATGAATTCATAAAAAATATTGATGTTATAATTATGGGCAGAAAAACTTTCGAGCAGATATTGTCGTTTGATAATTGGCCTTACCGTAATATCAAACTTGTTGTTTTAACAACTGATAAAATTTTTCTGCCGGATAATTTTAATCGCGATGTTGAAATTACAAACGAGCCGCCGGTTGATTTGATAAAAAGATTGGAGAAGGAAAAATTTAGTCATGCTTACATCGACGGCGGGAAAACAATTCAGAATTTTTTGAGAGAAGGGTTAATAGATGAAATTACTGTTACGACAATACCAGTGCTCATCGGCGTTGGAATTTCTTTGTTCGGCAGTTTATCATCGGATGTTAAATTAAAATTATTATCGTCGCGTTTCTACGATAACGGTTTTGTTCAATCAAAATATAAAGTCATTAAATAACCTGCGGTTTAATCCGCAGGCTATTTAAAAAACATGTATTAATTTACTGAAGGGGTTATAATCCTATAATTTCCGCTTAAATGCATAATGCTGAATAAATACAGCAGTCCGTCGTAATATGGATCGAAGTAACCATCTTCGTACGGCTCAAGTTTTGAATTCCATAATTCATCAATAAATTTCCAGCTCTTTGCCTGGTTACCGACCAATGAAGCCGCTGCAGAAGTAGCAACAAATCCTAAAGAATGTCTCAACTTCTGAAATCCGCCTGCAGGTAATATAAACTTAGGAAGTGTACCGTCTATTTCGAATTGATCTTCAAAAGTATTTATACCGCGGCAGTACAGAAAATCTTGTATTCTTTTAACATAATCGGTCTGCCATTCTTTATCTTTTGCATACCACGAATGATCCATTGCAATATTCATCGGAACTCTCCACGAATCAAAACGGAATGAAGCTTTAAATCTGCCGAAGCTCCGGGGTTCACCGCTGAATTCTGTTACATCGGCATTTAAACCTGTTTCGGCTGAGCATGCCCTTTTAAGAAATGTACGTGCGGTATCTGCGCATTCTCTATAAAATTGTTCTCTTCCGTCCTTGGCCGGAAGAAAGTACGAAGGGTCTGTCCAATTGTATCCTGAAGTATCGGGTACAAAAGTAATTTTTTTCTCTTCAACATTAATAACATTTGTATGACCGTCAGTGCCGTCTTTACTCCACATCGCGTCAAGAATTCTGCGCGCTTCCGCGTAATAATTTATTCCGGTATTGTTACCCCATCTGTTTGAAGCAAACAGCAAATCTGTTATAAAATAAAGTTCGCCGTCGGAAGCTGAACCTTCTGCATTATGTTCACCGGTTGCAGGATTAACACTCCATGCAAAATATGCATCGCGCGGCCCGCCTTGATGCTGCATATATTTTTTAGTCCAACGCCACAAACGATCGAATACATCCTTCTTATTCAATTGAACAGCGACCATCATTCCGTAGGATAGTCCTTCAGTACGTGCGTCGTGATTCTTCAAATCGGATACATAAGCCATTGAATCGCCAACT
>CAZRMG010000276.1:0-4605 GCA_964601095.1 uncultured Melioribacteraceae bacterium
AACCCGGATAAAAAAATCCAGGATCTTACCGAAGAAGAAATTGCAAAAATCCGTTCTGTGATGACTGCAGATTTTAAAGTTGAAGGAGCTTTACGAAGCGAAGTTCAACAAAACATCAAGAGATTGATGGACATCGGCAGTTACCGCGGCATACGACACAGAAGAGGATTGCCCGCAAGAGGCCAGCGCACAAGAACTAATTCAAGAACCCGTAAAGGTAAACGTAAAACAGTAGCCGGCAAGAAAAAAGTTGCCGCTAAGAAGTAATAAATAATTGTGAGGATCAACATTGGCTAAAGTAGTTAAAAAGGCAAAAAAGAAAGTTCACGTTGACGCAGTTGGTGTAGCTCATATTAAAGCATCATTCAACAACGTGATTGTTTCTATAACCGATATTTACGGTAATACAATCTCTTGGTCTTCGGCAGGTAAAAACGGCTTTAAAGGTTCGAGAAAAAATACTCCCTTTGCCGCTCAAGTTACAGCCGAAGCAGCTGCTAAAGAAGCTCATGATCTTGGTTTAAGAAAAGTGGATGTTTTTGTTAAAGGTCCCGGTACCGGTAGAGAAGCAGCAATAAGAGCATTAAACGTTGCGGGTTTGGATGTCCTTTCCATTAAGGATCAAACACCGATTCCCCATAACGGATGCAGACCACCAAAACGCAGAAGAGTTTAAGAAGGAGAAACTTTAGATGGCAAGATACACAGGATCTAGTTGCAAACTGTGCAGAAGAGAAAAACAAAAACTATTTCTTAAAGGAAATAAGTGTTTATCCGAAAAATGTCCGCTCGAAAAGAAAAATTATATTCCGGGTCAGCATGGTTTAACGCGCAGAACAAAATTTTCCGAATACGGCGTGCAGCTTAGAGAAAAACAAAAAGTTAAAAGAATTTACGGTTTGTTGGAAACTCAATTCCGTAATTATTTCGAAAAAGCTTCGAGACAAAAAGGCATTACCGGAACCAACTTGATAACCCTTCTCGAAAGAAGAATGGACAATGTTGTTTACCGACTTGGTTTTGCGCCTTCAAGAAAAGCGGCAAGACAGTTGGTTCTTCACAAACATTTTTTGGTTAATAACCAAGTTGTGGATATCCCGTCATTCTTAATGGCGCCGGGTGATGTTATCACTGTACGCGATAAGAGCAAGAAACTAGACGCAATTCACAATTCTTTAAGAAGAACTAAAGATAATGTTTACGCATGGTTAACAGTTGATAAAGCTACACTATCCGGAACGTTTATGAATTTACCGGAAAGAGAAGATATACCGTTGAATGCCAACGAACAATTAATCGTAGAATTATATTCTAAGCAATTTATAATATTTAATAAAGAGGATACAATAAATGAGTTATCCGTTCATAAAAATGCCGGAAGGCGTTGTTCAAGACGAATCCTCAAAGAGTGCAACATTTGGAAGATTTTCTGTTCAACCGTTAGAGAGAGGATTCGGAGTTACTCTAGGCAATTCGCTTAGAAGAGTTTTATTATCCTCGCTTACAGGTTCCGCAATTGCTGCAGTTAGGATTGAAGGAGTTCTTCACGAATTTTCTACCGTGCCCGGTGTTGTTGAAGACGTAACGGAAATAATTCTCAATCTTAAAAAAGTAAGAATGAGAGTGTTGAATAAGAAAACTTTAGGATGCGAAATTTCGTTAAGCGGAACAAAAGAATTCAAAGCAGGCGATATTCAGAAAGCATGCCCCGATGTTGAAATTCTTAATCCCGATTTACATGTTGCACGTTTAAACGGCAACGCGAAATTTAACATAGAACTTCGTTTTGGTACCGGCAAAGGTTATGTTCCTTCAAACGAACAAAAACTTGCAGAAATGACAATCGGTACTATCCCAATCGATTCTATTTATACCCCGATTGTTAACGTGCGTTACGATGTTGAAAATGTTCGAATAGGCGAAAAAAATGATTACGAAAAACTGACACTCGAAATTACTACAGATGGATCTATTACTCCTGAAGAAGCTCTTTCAAGTTCTTCCAAAATTTTGAAAGACCATATTCAGTTGTTCATAAATTTCGACAGCGAACCTGAAGAAGAAAAAGTTGAAAGCGAGAAAGACGCCGAAAGCGAAAGACTGCGTAAAATTCTAACTACAAATGTTGACGATCTAGAATTAAGCGTTCGTTCGCACAACTGTCTTAAAGCTGCAAACATCAAAACTTTGGGCGACTTAGTTCGCAAAGACGAAAATGAAATGTTGAAGTTCAGAAATTTCGGTAGAAAATCTCTAGCTGAATTAATTGAAATCGTAGATAACTACGGCCTCGAATTCGGAATGGACGTGGATAAATACGTTAAAGATAAACCAGAAAATAATTAGTACTTTCCCTAGGGTTGAATAATGAGACATAGAGTTAAAGGAAGAAAATTTAACAGAACATCGGAACACAGACGCGCCTTAATGATAAACTTGGCAACGTCGCTTCTTAAGCATAAAAAAATTACAACAACTGTTGAAAAAGCAAAAGAGCTGCGGAAATTTGTTGAACCGATGATTACAAAAGCCAAAACAGATTCGGTTGCATCTAGAAGATATGTCAGCGACGATATTAAAGACAGAACAGTTGTTAAAGAATTATTTACCGAAATCGTTTCTAAAGTCGGCGAAAGACCAGGTGGTTACACTCGTATTGTTCGTCTCGGACAAAGAAAAGGCGACGGCGCTGAATTGGCAATAATTGAATTAGTTGATTTTAGCGGAATTGTAAAACCGAAACCGGCTAAAAAAGCAAAGGGTGAAGAAACTCCTGTTGAAGCTAAAACCGACGAAGTGAAAGAAGAAAAGAAAGCAGATAAAAAAGAAGCTAAGCCTAAAACTAAAAAAGCTCCGGCTAAAGAAAAGAAACCTGCTGAAAAGAAAACTACTAAAGAGAAGAAAGCTCCGGCCAAAAGAACTTCTACTACAAGAAAATCCGGTTAGTAGTTTTTATAAATTAAGATATTGGAAGAGTAATCGTGAATACGGTTACTCTTTTTTTATTTTTAGATGTGAAAATTAAAGTTGTCTCTCATAATTTTGCACTTAATCTTATTCTTGCTCTTTAATTATTTATTACAAATTTGGGCATGATCGTTAGCGAGGACAAAAAATATAGTTACAAAATTATTTGAATATGAAAAAAATCGAATTCATCAAACCTGTGTATAGACTTTCTGAAATTCCCAAATCGGAACTTCCAACTGTTGTATTGTGCGGGCGTTCGAATGTCGGTAAATCATCCTTCATAAACTCAATATTTGCGCCGCTTAAAGTTGCAAAGACAAGTTCAACACCCGGTAAAACCCGCGCAATGAATTATTATCTTGTTGAAAATAAATTTTACATGGTTGATTTACCCGGATTCGGTTATGCACAGGTTTCAAAAAGCGAAAGAGAGGAATGGCAATCGCTTATCGAGAAATATTTTCAAACCAATAAAAAAATTGTACTTGCAATACATTTAATCGACAGCCGCCACGAACCTATGGCGCTTGATATACAACTCAACCACTTTTTACGAGAACAGGATACACCATATTTGGTAATTTTGAACAAGGCTGATAAACTTAAACAATCTGAAATCGCAGTATCGAAGCGTCAAACAATATCCGCTTTCCCGGAATTAATCTTAAACGAGAATCTTTTCTTCTATTCTACTGTAAATGGGACCGGGAAAAAAGAATTAATAAAACTTCTTTCTGTAATGCTCCTTTCATGAAATTATCTTAAAACTTTCTTATTATTGAACAAAATTTTCAAAAGTTTTTGCATTCCCAAAACTATTTGGCGGTTGGATGGGCGTTTCGGATAAAAGTAAAAGAAGAATACTGATCTTTCTGTTTTTCCCTGTTCTAATTGTCATTCCATTTCTCACCGAGGATTTATTCCTTAGAATAATTTCCGCAGTTGTTTTAGCGATTTATGCCGGGTTTATAATTTTCTTAAGAGACACACAAAAATCTGTAATTGAAGACGTAAAGGAAGTTAAAGAAGAAGATATTAGTCCAGTACCTAAAAAGGAAAGTAATTATTTCGAAACGGACGACGGCGAGGATTTTAAAATTATTTCGCCGAATAAAAATATTGAAGTCATTACAGCAGATAATTTTACTCCTTCTATCGCAAGAGGAAACAAGGAATTTTTTAAGCCGGCGGATTTCAAAGAGAATTTTCAAAAAATTATTTTAGAAGAACTTCCAACAGACGTAAACCAGGATGAGCAATTCGGTTTTGTACTTGAAAAGATTTTAAGCGTTGTTAAAGAATCTTTTATGGCGCACACGGCTATGTTTTTCTGGTATAATAAAAATCGTAAACGCCTTACGTTAGAAAGATATATTTCAAGCGCAACTCAAATTGCTAAACAAAAATTTGACCTCGAAGACGATATACTCGGTAAAATTGTACAAAGGGAGGAACCTGAATTATTAACCGATATTTCTTCAAATGCTGAGCGAGATGTAATACGATATTACAGCATCCCGCAAGGAATAAAAAGTTTTGTTGGTGTTCCGTTGTTTTACGGAAAAACATTAACCGGAATTTTAGCGCTCGATTCTAAAATGAACGATGCATTCGGAATTGAACAAATTTATTCTT
>CAZRMG010000277.1:0-4600 GCA_964601095.1 uncultured Melioribacteraceae bacterium
TTTAAGAAACCGCCTGCTCGGTATTCATGTTATAAGCGCAATATTCGGTTATTCCGGAATTACAATTTCCGCGGTGTACGGGATCTTATTTTTATTGCTTTATAAAAATCTTAAATCAAACAAATTCGGCCTGATTTTTAATAAACTGCCCAACCTAGAAATTTTAGAAAAACTCAGTTTCCATTCTCTTGTTATCGGGTTTGTTTTAATAACAGTGGCAATAATTATAGGTATTGTTTGGCTTCCATCTGCTTTTCCAAACTATAGTTTTACAGACCCTAAACTTGTGAGCACTGCTTTTGTATGGATTGTTTACGGCTCTGGTATTTTTGTAAAAATAATCGGCAACTGGTACGGCAAAAAAATTATTATTTTTTCTTTGTGCGGATTTGTGTTGGCAATGTTATCATTAATTCTTACAAGCACCCTTGTCAACACATTCCATGCATTTTATTGAAAGCTCTGAAATACGATGAATTTATTTGGTATCACAATAAATCATAAAACCGCTCCCGTTGAACTGCGTGAAGCGCTTCATTTAAGTAAAAATGAAATAGTTGAATTCATCCCTCGTTTGAAAAAATATTTTTCAGAGGGAGTTATTATTTCAACTTGCAACAGAACAGAGATTTTTGTTCTTCCCAAAGATTATACTCTTAATGCTAATTTGATTATCAATTCTCTTCTCGAGTTCAAACCAATCCCAAACATTAAACCTGAGAACTTCGAAAAATATTTTTCATGCGGTGCTATTAAACATTTATTCAAAGTCGCTTCGGGAATCGACTCACTCATTATCGGGGACAGTCAAATACTTGGACAAGTAAAAGAAGCTTTCGATATTTCGGAAGATATGCAGTTCTCCGGCACATTACTTAAGCGGGTTTTCGATACTTCGATAAAAGTTGGAAAGCGTGCAATTAAAGAAACTGCTATCGGCGAAGGGGCTGTTACAATTAGCTACGCCGCAGTTCAGGTTGTTGAAAAGATTTTTGCTAATCTCGATAAAAAATCGGCACTCGTTATAGGCGCGGGAGAAACCGGCGAGCTTGCCGCTGTACATTTGCGCGATAAAGGTGTTGGTAAAATTACAATTACAAATCGTACAATTGAAAGAGCTAAAACACTTGCCGAAAAAATTCATGGTGAAATTATTCCTTTTCAATCGTTGAAAGAGCACCTTCATAATTTTGATATAATAATTAGCGCAACAAGTTCGGAAAATTTTATCGTTTCATTAAATGATTTTACAAACGCGATGAAAAAAAGAAAAGGTTCATCCGTTGTTTTGATGGATATTGCCGTTCCGCGCGATATTGACCCGCAAGTCCGCAAGATCGATAATGTTTTTTACCACGATATGGATTCATTAAAAATTATTGTCGATCAAAACATGCAGAAACGTAAATCCGAAATTCCCGCCGTAGAAAAAATAATCCTTGAGGAAATGACAAATTATTTCGGCTGGCTAAATGCACTTGAGATTGTACCGACTATTAAATCTCTGCGCGAATTTGTTGAAGAGATTAGAAACGACGAGTTGGAAAAAATAAAACACAAAATCTGTAAGGAAGACATATCAAAAATTGATGATATGACGCGCAGAATGATTGGAAGAATTTTACACAACCCGACAATTCGTTTACGGGAGCTTGCTGAATCGGGTGTAAACATTCAAGAATTAACAACAAACACGCTTATCTTAAAAGAACTTTTCGCCCTCGACAAAGAGCATTCAAACGGTGAAAGTAAAAATCATTTAGAGGAATAGGATTGAAAAAACAAAAACTTGTTATCGGCTCGCGCGGAAGCGAACTTGCGCTTTGGCAGGCTAAGTTTATAAAAAAAGAACTTGAGAGAAAAAACAAGAATCTTTCCATTGAAATAAAAATTACAAATACAAAGGGCGATAAAATTTTAGATGTGGCTTTATCAAAAATCGGCGACAAAGGTTTATTCACAAAGGAATTGGAAATAGAATTGCTAAACGGTACTATTGATATTGCCGTTCACAGCTTAAAAGATCTGCAAACTGAAATTCCTAAAGGATTGAAATTAGCCGCCGTTACAAAACGTCATCCCGTTGAAGATGTGTTAATAGCGAGAAAAAAAAGGACAAAAATCAAAAACCTTCTGGAAGGTGCTGTTGTTGCAACGGGTTCTTTAAGAAGAAGATCTCAGCTTCTGCATTTACGTCCCGATATAAAAATTGAAGAACTACGAGGCAACGTCCCGACAAGAATAAAAAAATTCAAAGAGTCGAATTGGGATGCAATAATTCTCGCCCGCGCCGGTGTTGAAAGATTAAAGCTCGATAAAAATATTTCTTCATTAATTCCAGTCAATGAAATTTTACCGGCGGTTGGGCAAGGTGCGCTCGGTATAGAAATTTGTGAAGGCAATCTATTTGCTGAAAAATGTTTAAAGAAAATTCACGATGAAAAAACATTTATCGCTGTGCGTGCCGAACGGGCTTTGCTAAAAGCATTGGAAGGCGGATGCCAGGTTCCTATCGGCGCGTATGCACAAGTAAAAACTAACGGATTATATCTTGATGCTGTTGTAGGATCTATTGACGGTTCCATAACATTCAGAAAAAAAATGCGTGGCTCAAAATCAAATCCGGAAAAACTCGGGCAGCGACTCGCAAAGGATTTATTAAAAGCCGGGGCCTCACAAATTTTAAAAGAAATATACCGGGGTTAATTTTATTTGTTAAAAGACAAAAAAATACTGATCACAAAAAACAAGGACGATGCCGAAAAAGCATTTTCGTACCTATACATTTACGGCGCTGAGATTGTTTATTTGCCAACTATAAAAATAATCTCCAAAACTGAATCGGAAGAGATTAAAAGCATTCTTACTAAATCATATGATTACGATTTCATAATTTTTACATCGGGCAACGCCGTTGAAGTTTTTTTTCAAGCTGTTCAAAAATATAGTCTTGATTTATCTCATTGTAAGATAGCTGTCGTCGGCAGCGGTACAGCAGAAAAATGCAGGGGACTCGGTTTTTATGTTCATATAATTCCGGAAGAATTCAGCGCCAAAGGATTAATTCGGAAATTTTCTTCTTTAGATTTGAATGGTAAAAGAATTTTAATACCCGGCTCCTCGCTTTCAAGTGAAGATTTAAGAATTGGTTTGGCAGAATTCGGTGCCGAAGTTACATTTCTTCCTATTTATGATGTTACCGATATTGATTTGAAGGAAATTGAAAATGAACTTTCTAATATTAAATCCAAGTCACCGGATATTTTTGTTTTTACAAGTCCTTCATCGTTTCAAAACTTTTTGAAGATTTTAGATGTTGTAAATGTTGAAACATATTTCGAAAATAAAATCATTTGCGCTATCGGCACAACAACTGAGAACGCAATAAGAGAATATAATCTTGTTGTAAATATTGTACCGAACATTTTTTCTCTTGATGGAGTTGTTGATGCAATTAAAGAGTATTACAAATTAACGAACAACATAGCTTAAGCGGAGGATTGTTGAATAAATTACAAAACGATTTGTTTATAAGAGCGTGTAAAAAACAAAATGTTGAACGCACACCAATTTGGATTATGCGTCAAGCAGGGCGTTATTTGCCGGAATATAGAGCAGTGCGTGCGAAATCGGATTTTATTACGATGTGTAAAACACCCGAACTTGCCGCCGAGGTTACAATTCAACCTGTTGATATCATTGGTGTCGATGCCGCTATAATTTTTTCGGATATACTTGTAATTCCCGAAGCGATGGGAATGAAACTCGAAATGGTTGAAAGCAAAGGTCCTAAACTTTACGACGCAATTAGAAATGCAGACAACGTTAATAAATTAAAAACTATAGATCCGTACAAAGATTTAAAATATGTTTTTGATGCAGTTGCATTAACAAAAAAGGAATTGAATGGACGTGTCCCGTTAATCGGCTTTGCCGGTTCACCGTGGACACTTATGACATATATGGTTGAGGGCGGCGGTTCCAAAAGTTTTTCGGAAATTAAGAAGTTTATATACAACCAGCCGGAAGCTGCTCATAAATTACTGAATAAAATTGCCGATGCCGTAGCAGATTATTTATCTGCCAAAATTGAAGCAGGCGCCGATGCCGTGCAAATTTTTGATACTTGGGGCGGACTACTTTCACAAGATGACTTTAATGAGTTTTCACTTGAGTACATAACAAAAATAATTTCTAAAATAAAACGCAAAGATGAACCGGTGATTGTTTTCGCAAAAGGAGTCCATCATAGTTTAAATAAACTGTCATCATGCGGCGCCGATGTAATTGGTTTGGATTGGACAATGAATCTTAGCGATGTGAAAAAACAAATCGGCATCAAAGTTGCCTTGCAAGGAAATCTTGATCCAACGGTTTTATACGGTTCAAAAGAAAAAATCAAAGACGAAGCAATGAAAATACTTCAATCCTTCGGCAGCGGCAGCGGACATATTTTTAATCTCGGTCACGGTATATTACCGGATGTTCCTCCGGAGAACGCTAAATATCTTGTTGATGTTATCAAGAAGGAAAGTGTAAGATAAATTTACCTACAATACACAAAGACACTTAAACTTAAATTCTCTGTTCGTCATGTCTT
>CAZRMG010000278.1:0-3075 GCA_964601095.1 uncultured Melioribacteraceae bacterium
CTCTTTAAATTTCTTACAGCTGTTTTGAAATAATTCTTAAACATAGTTCCCCCATATTACATCTTGGCAGAGCGCAGGGCGCCAAGCGCAGTGTGTTTTTACTATTCTTATTAAATGATTACTCATTATAAATTTTCCATCAAATTTATTTTTTACTCGTAACTCTTTATCTAATTGCATACGCCGAGCGCTTTGTGCTTAGCGTTATTTTATCAAAACTTCAAAATGATTTGTTTTATCTTTAACCAGTCTACTCATATCTAAGTGACTCAACCGGATTTGCTAACGCCGCTTTAATTGCTTGGTAACTTACAGTCACCAGCGCTATTAATAATGCAATCAAACCTGAAAGGATAAAAACCGTCCAGTTTATATCTATTCTATATGCGAAATCTTGAAGCCAATTATTCATTAAATAATAAGCAATCGGCCATGCAATAAGGTTTGCAATTACAACCCATTTTGTAAACTCTTTTGAAAGAAGAATAATTATTTCGAGTATGGAAGCGCCAAGTACTTTGCGGATTCCTATTTCTTTAATTCTTCTTTCGGTAACGAATGCTGCGAGTCCAAATAGACCAAGACATGCAATAAAAATTGCGATGAAGGAAAATGTCGTTGTAATCTGCCCAACTTTTATTTCAACAATGTACATTCTTTCCAATTTTTCATTTAGAACAAAACAGTTTAGATCTCTACCGTCTGTAAAATTTTTCCATGTTTCTATTATCGAATTAATTGTTGATGCATAATCTTCTGACCGAATACGGATAGCAAAAAAGAATGCCGCCTGCCTAACATGACTTATGCGAAAAACAAGCGGTCTAATATTTTGATGCAGCGATTCATAATTAAAATCTTTTACAACGCCTACAATTCTATACGGAGATTTACCTTTTGTAGTAGTGTGCACTTTATACAAAATTTTCCCGACAGGGTTTTCAAGACCGAAAATCTTGGCTGCTGCTTCGTTGATTACAACTGCAGATGTATCTGTAGAATATTTTTCATCAAAATATCTTCCGCTCACAAGTTTAACTTTATATGTTTTAGCAAAATCGTAATCGGCATCAATGAATTGGCAGGATTTAAACTCTTCCGATGGCGCACCTTCAACTTGAAAACTTCCACCCGGAATCCCTGACTGAAACATTACAGATGAGTTTGTAGACGAGACAACATTCGGCATTTTCGAAAGTTCGTATTTAAATGCTTCTACCCTGTTGCCAAGTGCCGAAGCATTATTTATTACAACCAATCTATCTTTGCTAAAACCGAGATCTTTATTCAACACATAGTCAAGCTGGTTTTTAATTATTACCATTCCTATAATCAACGTTATCGAAATTGCAAATTGAACAACAACAAGAACACTTCTTAAATTAACTTTTCTGTTGTTCGAAATTGACTTAAGAATATGCGACGGCTGAAACGATGAAAGATAAAATGCAGGGTAACTACCTGAAAGAAATCCCACCGCAAGCGTAAATAACAACAATAGAGGAATTGTGTAAAAATTATCAAATAGATTAAGAGTTAATTCTTTTTGACTTTCTAAAAAATCATTAAAGATTGGCAGAGCATATTTTACCAAACCAACTGCAATAAGAACGGAAAAGAAACACATAATTGTAGATTCAGTTATAAACTGCCAAATTAATTTCCGTCGGTCGGAACCCAAAGTTTTCCTGATGCCTACTTCCTTTGCCCTGCTGTCGGATTTTGCCGTTGTAAGATTCATAAAGTTGAATACAGCTATCAACAATACAAATGTCCCGATTGCTATGAATATATAATTATAATAGATATTGCTGTTTCGAACATTTCCCCATTCTGTGTTTTTCTCTATGCCGTAATGTGTTTGAGAATATAAGTAAATGGATGTCAGCGGCTGTATAAAATATCCGTAGCGGTTCCCTTTGGACAAAAAATCTTGCAGGTTAATTCCGAGTCTCTCTTCTGCAAACGGGAAAACTTTTTCTTCAACAATTCTTTGTAATTTTTTTTCAAATGTTCTCGGATTGATTTTTTGTTTGAACAAAATATATGTCGTGTATTCGGAGTTAATCCAATTTTGACCTTCGGTTTCGCGGTACGTTGAACTTGATAATAGAAAGTTGCACGAGAAGTGAGATTTCTTCGGGAAATTTTTCATCACGCCCGTTATATTGTAAGTTTTAGTACCGTTTACAATAAAATGTTTTCCAAGCGGGTTCTCAATTCCGAAATATTTTTCCGCTGCCCATTCGGTAATTACAATTGAATTCGGTTTAACAAGAGCAGTCTTTGGATCTCCGTAAACAAACGGCAAAGTAAATATTTCGAAATATGTTGAATCGGCAGTGTAAACATCACCCTCTCTGAAAAGTTTATCTTTATAACGAAGCTCGTGCATGCCGAAATATCCGAGGCGGGCATAATTTTCTACTTCGGGGAATTCACTTTTTAAATGATTGCCAAGCGGCGACGGAGTTTTGGAAGTATTTGAAGCGTTCCCGTTGACATCCGAACTTATATAAACGCGGTAAATTCTATCTGCTTTTTTGTTGAAGGTATCATAGCCCATTTCATCAATAGCAAAAATAGTCAATATCAAAAAGCATGAAACACCAACGCTCAAACCGATTATGTTTATTAAAGAAAATACTTTGTTTCTCATCATGTTTCTGAAAATTATCTTAACAAAATTTGCTAACATTTTTTTCTCCGAACTTCGATCAATTAATTGTTCTTTACTTTTGCGCTTGACGTTTTATACAATCTGTTATTTGCAACTTTATGAATTATAAAGACTATTGTAATTATTATTAAAGAAATCGCGGTAAATATTAAAGTTGCTTTATCAATATGAATATTCAAATGATTGCTTTCCAAACCGAAGACACCCAAAATTCCCCCGGCTACCGAGTTTAATTTTCCGTAATTATTTCTTGTAAACATATTCATCCCCTTATTCCAAGTTTAACTTGTCGTAATCAACATAATTGTCATAGGAAGATGTAACAACTTTTTCGCCTTCTTTCAATCCTTCGAGTACTTCATAGTATAATGGATTTTGTCTTACAAAATCCATTA
>CAZRMG010000278.1:3085-4591 GCA_964601095.1 uncultured Melioribacteraceae bacterium
TTATTTAATTATCTCCTTTACTCTGTTATCCATTTCGCCTTCTTTCAAACCTTCAAGTACTTCGTAGTATAGAGGGTTTTGTCTTCCGATTTTTATACTTCTTCTTTCGGCAACGCTACCGGAATTATTAACAACAAATATCCATTGCCCGCCTGTGGTTGAATAAAAGCCCCCGCTTTCAACAAGTATTGCATCTGTCAAACCACCAAGTTGTAATTTAACATGAACAGTTTGACCCCTGCGTATTCCTTTGGGTTGTTTTCCGGTAAACATCATGTCAACATAAAATCTTCCGTTTGTAACTTGAGGATATACTGTTTTAATTCGTAGCGTATATTTTTTATTATCGAATTCGTATTCGCCTGTTTGTCCTTCGCGAATTCTTGAGATGTAATGCTCATCTATTTCAACTCGAACTTTGAACGAATCGATGTTATCTATTTGTCCCAACCGATAACCCGCCCCGACTGATTGACCGATCTCGCAATTCAACGATGTTAATTGTCCTTTAATCGGCGCCCGTACAGTTAAGTTTGCAAGCTGTTCTTCAACAAGTGATAAATACCTTTTTGACATTTCAACATCCATATCGCCTTGCTGGATAAGCTGCATCAATGTAAGCGAATCTCTTTTCAATGCTTCGAGAAGTAAGTGTTTGCTTTCAAGAGTTGTTTCGTAAGTGTCCTTGCTGTTTTCATATTCTATTTTCGAAATCATTCCCTTTTCAAAAAGAACTTTATTGTTTTTATAAATCTTTGACTGGTTGAGTAATTCAAGGTTAAGATTTAAAAGCTGGTTTTGCCTGTTAAGCAAGTTTTGTTCAAACGTAAGTTTGGTTTGGCGGGACATACTCTGCGCCTGCAAAAAATTCGATTGCGTACTCATAACCGATAACGATAACTGCGGGTTATCTAATTTAATAATCGGGTCGCCGGGTTTTAACATTGCGCCTTCTTCAACAAATTTCTGCAAAACTTTTCCGCCGTCGGAAAGATCGAGATAAAAAGTTTCAATCGGTTCAACTGTGCCGGTAACCGGAATGTATTCTTGAAACGGTGCGCGTTTAACTTCAGTGATTGTTATTCTTTCTTTTTCAACATTTAATTTGCTGCTGCTGTCGCTGAAGATGAAAATGTAAAGCGAGAATAAAATAAACAGCGATGATGCCGATAGAATTATTATTCTCTTTGTCGTCCACTTTTTCTTTTCGATTACCCGGTCCATTATTCATTCACTTTTTTTTCGTTAATTAGTCAACCATCGTGCCGGAAGAAAAGTGAATCAAAAACCAGTTTTTCATTTGATTTTCCGACAAATTCATTAAATAAGTGTTCGGATGTGTTCACCGGTGTACGGATTCGTACAATTAATTTTGATTTTGCTTATGTTGAAATAAGCAATTTTTGATTTTCATTTGTTTTTGAATTGGCATTATTAATGACCGCCGAAGGGATTAATTATATGAGAAATTTATGATCAACAAACCCAAAATTCTTGTAGTTGACG
>CAZRMG010000279.1:0-4583 GCA_964601095.1 uncultured Melioribacteraceae bacterium
ACAATCACAAATCAATGAATTTAATTCGCTTATTGAAGTCACTTTTTGAAATTCTTCTTTGAACAATTCGCTGGAGGCATCAACTTCAACTTTGCCGGATGTTTTAATTTTTTGTGCTATCGCCGCCTCCTTAAATTCATTATTGATTTGTAAATCAAACTGCTGGAATAAAAGATCGCCAAATATTTCTTTTTGATCTTTGATAGCTTCAACAGCTAATTTATTCAAATCCGAATTCAATTATTACTCCTTGGTAACCGGTGTTCTTTTTTTTGTTTAAAAATAAAAACGGAGAAAAAGTATCTCCGCTTTCAAAATATACAAATAATTCTAGACTACCTGTCTTTCTCGTTTTTATAACGATGTTCTATTCCCTCATCAATTAATTCTTTGATAGCTCTGATATGAGGTTTTTCTCTCTTCTCAAATTCAAGCGATAATTTTAATTGTTCGGGATTTTCCCTGTCCTCAAATTCTTCTTCGTGTCCTGCGTTCATTGTGCTAACCAAAGTATTGAATTCGAGTTTGATATCATCGTTGATTTTTCTTGCACGTTTTGCGGCAACAATAATTGCTTCGTAAAGATTTGGAACTCTTTCCTTAATCTTACCAAGCTCGCGCGGTTGAATAGCCATTTTATTCCTCCTTCGATATTTCTTTTTCTATTATTCTTTTTACTTCTTCTTTAGCTTCTTCAAGATTGATATTATAAACAACATAATCAAACTGATCCTTAAAACTCAATTCCATTTCCGCACGTTCAATTCTTTTCCTTAAATCTTCGTCGGTTTCGGTATTTCTATTTATCAACCTATTTTTTAATTCTTCGATGCTCGGCGGAGCTATAAAAATCAAAACCGCATCCGGGTAAACCTTTTTAATACTAATTGCCCCTTTCACATCAACTTCGAATACAGTAGTTAATCCGTTCCTGCAATTATCATCAATTGTACTTTTTAAAGTGCCGTAATAATAATCGTAAAACTTTTCCCATTCAACAAATTCGCCGTCGTTAATTTTCTTTTTGAATTCATCTTCCGAAATAAAAAAATAGTCAACACCTTTTATTTCCGAAGGACGTTTTGCTCTTGTTGTAGCGGAAATTGAAAAAACAAAATCTTTATGCTCATCTAATATACTTCTGACAATAGTAGTTTTGCCTGAACCGCTTGGAGCCGAAAATACTAATAACCGCGCTTTCATAAACACTTTCTACTCAATATTTTGAATTTGTTCCCGGATTTTTTCTATCTCTTCCTTTATAGAAATTCCAGCGTGAGAAATTTCAGACGAAACCGATTTGCTGTTTATAGTGTTTGCTTCGCGGTTCATCTCCTGCAAAATAAAATTTAATTTTCTTCCTATATCGTCTGCATTGTTCAAAGTATCGGCAAACATTTTAATATGACTTCTTAACCTTACGCATTCTTCGGTTACATCGTAACGTTCCGATAAAAGAGCAAGCTCCATCATCAAACGTTGTTCATTATCTTTCAAGTCCACAACAAGTTGTGCAGCTCTTTCTTTCAATTTTTCGAAATAGATTTTTAAATCATCTTCTTTCTGATTTTCAATTTTAACAAGAGCAGTTTCGATCAAACCAAGGCGTTTTCGAATATCTTTTTCCAATTCTTTGCCTTCGGTTTCGCGCATATTGTTCATTGCGTTAACGGCGGAATCAATCGCTTTTTCAACAAGCGGCATTTCCTCGCCTGCTTGTTTATCATCTTCTTTAAAGAACATATTTTGAAATTGTAAGACATCCGTAAGTTTAAGTTTATCTTTCAAGCCGGCTGATTTACGAATATCTTTAAGAACTTTAACAGCATATTTAACCGCATCGGGATCGACTTGGCTAAACTTCTCTTCGAGATCGCCGCGGCGGACAGTAACGGAAAGATAAACCTTGCCTCTTTTAATACTGTTTTTAACTTTCTCGCGGATTTCCAATTCCTTAGCCGAAAGAAATCTCGGCAGTCGGAGCGATAAATCTAAATACCTGTTATTCAAACTTTTTATTTCCACTTCAACCGAAAGGTCGCCTTCCTGCACTAAACCCTTGCCATATCCTGTCATGCTTGAAATCATTGGTTCTCCGAAAAAGTGGTTACAAATTTACTTAAAAATGGGTTTGAAACAAAGATATGATTTTATGAAAAAGTCTTATTTACGAGCAAAATTTCAATAAAATCTAACATTCGTTTTAAAATGCCTCGCCAATTCCAATATGGAACTGGAGATGTTCTTTCCAAACATTCTTCCAAGAGATTTTCTCAACCGTAAAACTTTTTGTTTTGGGGTCATAAATCTTGAAACCGAAATCGATGCGAATGGGGGCAAAATCGGAATAATATCTTAAACCAAAACCTGCGGCAAGCGCAACTTCATCAAAACGAAATTCCTTTGCGGCATTCCATGTGTTTCCATAATCGATAAAAAACGCAGAGCCCAAATTACCTATTAATCTATTTCTAGTTTCTATCGAACCTTCCATTAAAAAGAAACCACCTGTTGTGGCGCTTTGTGCGAGAATAGCAACTAAATCCGCCGGTGTTATATCTGTCAATGTCAACAATTCATTCATGGGCACAAGTTCTCTCATTCCCCATCCCCTCACAGAATTACTGCCGCCGGCATATAATCTTTGATTCAACGAAATATCGCCTTTATCACCTCTGTAAGTAAGGATATTTCCGACTTTAAATTTTACACCGAAAGCTTCTGTACCAGAGCTATACAATGGCAAATATGAAGTAAAGTTAATAATTGATTTAAGGAAAAGCGGTCTTGCGAAATCTGTGTTTAATATTTTGCTAAACAAATATGGAATTGAATTCGCGTCTTCAAGTTGAATTGAAAGACTGTAGCCTTGCGATGGGAAAAACAAATTGTTTGTTTTGTTAGTACCAACTGAAAAACCGAGAAGTGTATTTGTGCCAGCAGAGCTATATTCACCGCCTAATTCTTCCTTAACAAAATATTCTGCGGTTGAATCAGCTTCTTCGGGACTAAATCCATTGTTTACAAAAAATTGTGCGAAATTATCTATAAGAAATTTTTCCTGGAAATCGAATTTTGCATTTTCAATATTTAAATATGTGCTTAAAGAATTGAAGTATGTAAACTGGGGAAGTTCAAAGTTAAGACTAAGCTTGGCGCCAATTAAAGTTGAGTTGTATTCGTCTTTTAATTTTTGACCTGTTAAATAAGTTTCTAAACGGGTATTTATGGTTTTACCAAAAAGGAACGGCTGTTCTATGGCGGCTCGTATATCGCCGTAACCAAAAATATTCTCACTATTAAATGTCGGGTTTTTAATGAACTCCGAAACATTTTGTATTGCCGCCGATGCGCCGATTGTAAACTTACGTGCATCGCCAAAAAAATTCTTTTTGGTAAAACTGAGACCCAAACCAAGACTGAAAGATTCTTCGTTGTTTGCAATTATCTCGGGAGATAATTCATGAAGTGCGCCAACTTCTGCAGTTATGCTTATAGGAACTTGGTTGCCGACTGTATCCGATATTACACTATTTACTACTGATGATGTGAACAATTCTGTTCGGTATAAACGCACCTGCGCCCGTTGAATATTATAATTGCTGTACCAATTGCCGGGACTAATCCCGACTATGTCTTTCAACAAATCGTCTTCAACATGAGTATCTTCTTCTCCGGTTTGATTAACTCTTATCTCACTTATTTTATATCTTTTCCCAGTGTCGAACTTTACATTAACATCAACATGATTTTGCATAGTATCTATTATAATATCGGGATTATTATAGCTTGCAAGCATATAACCGTTATCGCGAAGAAAATTAATAGCGTAATTCATTTTATTAGTAACAATCGCATCCCTGTATATTACGGTTGAATCTATTTTTTCATAATCAACAATGGTATTCATATATACATGATGAATTGTATTCAATCCATCAATTTGAAAATGTCTGAAATATGCAGGTTCTTCCTCCATAACATTATATGTAATTTCCGCATCAGCCGAGGATGTATCAATTAAATATGATGCCTTAATTCTTGTTTTGAAATAGCCGTTGGATTGGTATAAAGATTTTATTGCGGCAATATCCGAAGGTATTAAAAGTGAATCGAAATAAACTGCTTCACTTCCGAAACTAGTAAACTTGTTTATAAATTGTGAAAACCAATTTGGAGATTCTTTTGATAAAATTACTGAAAGTATTTCGGGTGTGGAAATTGAACTATTACCAACCACATTGATTTTTTCCAATTCAATTCTATCTACAGACTGCGCCAATAAAGCGGACGTAAAAAACACAAAGAGAATACGGAGTGTTTTTCTTCGAAATAAAAACCGGTTAATTTCAAAAAGTGATTTTAACATGAGTACCAATTTTAACAACGGAATATAGTTCGTCAATACTTTCATTGCTAACTGCAATTGAGCCGTCAGTCCAATTAAATGTAAACGGTAGATTCTTGAAAATCATATCATACTCACCGATACCTTGTATTGCGATATTCGCACCCAATCTTGTATCGAAAGGCGGGCATTCACCGTTATTAAGCGCTTGTAAAATAATATCGAATTCATTTTG
>CAZRMG010000280.1:0-2724 GCA_964601095.1 uncultured Melioribacteraceae bacterium
GCGCCTTTAAACGGAACAAGAGTTTCTTCACCTTCGATGAATTCATTTTTCATTTTAACTCCGAACGAAGCCGAGCCGCGGTATTTTTTATAAAGCTGGTCGTTGTATTTAATTACTTCGCCGGGAGTTTCTTTTGTTCCAGCAAGCATCCTACCGAGCATAACAATATCGGCACCGCATGCCAATGCTTTAGAAACATCGCCGGGACTTTTAATTCCGCCGTCGGCAATCAATGCAATATTTAATTTTTGTTGTTCACGTGTAAAATAAACATCAATCAAAGATGAAACTTGCCCGATGCCGATTCCCGTTTGTACGGATGTAGTACACATACTTCCGCCGCCGATGCCGATACGAACCGCATCCGCGCCGGCATCGACAATTTGCTTTAATGTTGAGCCGCCTGCAATATTTCCAATAATAACTTTTAGGTTGTATTTCCTCTTTATCTCTTCGCATTTGTTTAATACATGTGCATTGTTTGCATTTGCCGTATCAATACAAACCATCAATTTGTGCTCTGCTATTTGTTCGATCAATTTTTCTTCCGCTGCAAGACTAACGGAAACAGCTTTTATTCCTTCGAGCGGTTTGCCGTTTGTAAATAATTCATTCATCGATGAATCAAATCTATTTAATATTCCAACCGCACCGAGATTTGTCAATTCTTTAGCCATCTCCAAACCTGTTACAGAATCCATCGGACTCGCGATCACAGGTACTGTTAATTCCATTCCGAGAAAAGAAGATTTTGTATTTACTTCACTTCGAGTTTTCACTTGCGAGATTTGAGTCGGTATCAAGCTTATATCATCATAAGTTAAAGACAAAGAATAATTATTTAGTTCGTGCTTGGAATAAACTTTCATTTCATTTCCTCAATTAAATTGAATTAAAACCGGGTTGGAATCTATTGATTTTTTTGATTGAAATCTCCTTCACTTTTTTATTAATAACTTTTTATAAATGACCGATTTTTTCTAATTTGCGCCACCTTTTAACCAACAAGGAACAGATATGACGCAAACTGCAGAGCAAAAAACAGAAGCGCCGATCGGCTGGAAATTTCCAAAAGAATTTTGGCTTGCTAATTTTATGGAGTTGTGCGAACGGGCAGCTTATTACGGATTTTTTATTGTACTCACTCTTTATTTAACAGATATTGTAGGATTCACAGATAAAGAAACCGGTGTTGTTGCCGGAGTATTTTATGCGCTACTTTATTTTCTTCCCCCGTTTGTCGGTGCAGTCTCGGATAAAATTGGTTTTAAAAACGGGTTAATACTTGCTTTCGCTTTGTTAACAATCGGCTATTCTTTGCTCGGTATGTTTCATGATAAAGTTTTAGTGTTGTTATTTTTATTTATTGCTCTTGTCGGCGGCTCATTTATAAAACCATTGATTACCGGAACAGTTGCAAAAACAACAACCGAGGACAACCGCGCACGCGGCTTTGCTTTGTTTTATTGGGTTGTTAATATCGGCGCATTCAGCGGTAAAACTTTTGTTCCGTTCATCCGCCAGGGAATGGGTCTCGAGTATGTGAATTTCTTCTCGGCTGGAATGTCGGTGCTTGCAATGCTTTTTGCAATTTTCTTTTTCAAACCGATCGATCAATCGCATCAAACAAAAAAAATCAGCGATGTTTTTATTTCTCTAAAAAGAATTTTCATGCAGCCGCGTTTAATAATTTTAATACTCATCGTTACTGGATTTTGGATAATCCAGCAGCAGATGTACGCTACCATGCCAAAATATGTAATCCGGCTTTTAGGTGAAAGCGCGCGTCCCGAATGGCTCGCGAATGTTAACCCGGCTATGGTTGTTTTATTTGTAGTGATTGTAACGAATATGATGAAGAAGAAAAAAGCTGTTACTTCAATGTTTGTCGGAATGCTGCTTATGCCTTTCTCTGCACTGGCGATGGCAAGCAGCCAATCCTTATTTAATTTAACAGGCGATTCGGTTTCAATATTCGGTTTGTTTACGCTTCATCCGTTAACAGTAATGATGATTATAGGAATTGCAATTCAAGGTTTGGCTGAATGTTTTATCTCGCCAAGATTTTTGGAATATTTTTCTTATCAAGCTCCAAAAGGCGAGGAAGGAGTATATCTCGGCTTCAGCCATCTTCATTCTTTCTTATCGGCTTTGGTTGGATTTATAATGTCGGGATTTTTGTTAGATTCATATTGCCCCGATCCCAAAACTTTACCGGCGGGAATTACAGAAATTGAAAAAGCGGCTTATTATGCCGACGCTCATGTTATTTGGTATTACTTTTTAGCGATAGGATTAGTTGCCGCGGTGGCGTTATTTATTTTTAAAGTTGTTACAGAAAGGATTGACGCTAAAAAAGTTGTTGCTTAACATCTCAACGCCTCCTCTCTTAATCTGAGATTAGGAGAGGAGTTTTTTTATCTTTCTAATTATTTATCGGCTTCCAGCGAAAGAATCAAATGATCACTAATACCCCGGAAGAAATCGTCATCGCTGGAGAATGTAATTGTTTTACCGTTTATTGTTGGATTAACTTTCCAACCATTATCATCACTATGGATATTATGCATTATACCGTGCATCCCGCGTAAAGTTGTGTTTGAATTAATATTTGATTCATCGTTTACAATATTCACATGTCTTCCAATTACAGCGGGATTAATATCAATTCGTATTCTTTCGCCGGTTTTCATCCATGTTTCCTGATCACGGAAATTAATGATT
>CAZRMG010000280.1:2734-4566 GCA_964601095.1 uncultured Melioribacteraceae bacterium
ATTGACACCGAATATTTTAAGATAATTCAACAGGCTCAATCTCAACAAATACGAATTGTTCTCTTTTTTAATGGGAACAACTATAAGCCCATAAGCATAAATGGATTCTTTTTGATCAAACTTAAGTGAATCCATAAATTCTTTATCCTGACTAAAATGTAACGGAATTGAAAACAGACCCGAGTATATTTCAAGGTTCATATTACTTAGGTAATTTAATGCGGTAAGATCATTTTGAATATTAGGAATCGGGTATTCACTTTTTCTTAAAACAATCTCCCTCGGATTATCTTTAATTCTCAGCAACTCAAGACCCAGCTTCAAATTAGTTTTAGTTAACCCGGCGTTTATTCTTTCTTTTTCAAGTTTATTAAAATAAAAATTAAACTGATTATCGGCAGGGTTTTCCTTCATCTCATTAATTATTGTATAAAAAATATTGTCCCACGTTTTATCTAATAATGTTTGCGGAAAACAAAATCCGCTGTAAAACAAAAACAGATAAAAAAATATCGGTTTCATCTTGTACTCCCTTTTTAAAGATTTTCCCCGCTGTTGAATTCAACCTTTCTTAAATTCATTACATAGCGAAGGTATTCCTTTTGATTTGACTGCTCGGATGGTTTTATTACCCCGGGAGTTTTTATTCCACCCGTTACTTTTTTTGTATTTACTACATTATTTCTCTCGCGAACAAAAACAGTGTCGACCCTGATTTCGTTCTTGATTACTAATTTCTCTTTCGGCTTAAAAGAAAGAACTATTATAAGCAGTACTGCCGCGGCGGCAGTGGCCGCATAAAAAGAAATTTTATACACTTTGTTTTCTTTGCGCGGAACGGAAATTAATCCAGTAAGTTCATCTGAAATAATCTTGTTTGTTCTTTCTTTTAATAATATCAACCTGGATAATTTCTCCCGGCAATTTAAACATGTTGCAAGATGCCCGAACAACTTCTCTTGTTCGCTTTCTTCCAGCTCGTTATCTATGAATAGGTTTATTTCCGTTTCAAAATGTTTCATAAAAACCTCACTTCAAATAATTCCTTAGTTTTTGCCTTACCCTGAACAATTTTGTTTTAACGTTATCAACAGAAATATCAAGGATTTCTGATATTTCTTTATAAGAGTAGCACGCAAACTCCCGTAGATAAATCAATTCATACTCATACTTGTTAAGCATATTCACAGCGTCCTTTAACGAAATAGAATTATCAAAATCCGGCTGATCAATTAACTGGGTAGTTTCATCAATACTCTCGGTTTCATTTTTCCTGCCTGCATTTAATTTCATAAAACAATAATTGCGTGTAATTGTAAGCAGCCATGTTTTATAGCTGCATTCGCTTCTGAAGGAATCTTTACTTTTAATAAACCGGATGAACACTTCCTGAACAGCGTCTTTAGCGTCATCATAATTCCTTAGAAGGCTTAATGAATAATGCAGAACATCTTTTGAGTACGAATTGAATAATTCAGTCAAGGAAGCGTCTTTTTTGAACATGCACTTTTTTGATTTATTGGGCTTACTAAATAGATTCTATTTTTTGCAAAATGTTACAATAGAAAACGGATTTTTTAATAAACTTTGGACAAATAATTATTCAGAAGCCATACTATCCAGTTGGAACGGAGATTATCAAACCTGTATTCTTTAGAAAAAATTTCTAATTTTTTACCGTTGCCTTATTATTATTTATCTCCAAGATTTTATGAAACGGCAGTGAGTGATTTTCCTTTTTATTGGCGCAAATTATTTTTAAAGAATGTAAACCTTCTTTTAAAGAATCAATTTTCAAAGAAAGAATACTTGTTTTTTTATCGAACGAAAAA
>CAZRMG010000281.1:0-4555 GCA_964601095.1 uncultured Melioribacteraceae bacterium
GGAGCCAAGAATAAAAAAATCGGTTCAAAAGAAAACAAGTACGGTAAAATTTTTATTAACACACAAAGCTGGCCGGTAATTGCGGAATTGCCCGATCAAAAAAGATTACTCTCTTCTTTGGATAGTGCAAAGAAACATTTAGATTCAGACTACGGACCAAAAGTTTGTGCACCTGCTTTTAGAGAAATTGATAAGAACATAGGTCTGATAACTCGCTGCGTGGCAGGTAAAAAAGAAAACGCTGCAGTATTTTACCATCCAACTGCATGGCTTATTCAAGCAGAATGTATGATGGGCAGAGGCAACCAAGCTTTCGAGTATTTTAAAAAATTATTGCCGAACAAAATAGATTCGGATATTTACCAAGCCGAACCTTATGTTTATTCACAATATACAACAAGTGATGAGCACCCGACTGCAGGAAAAACAAGTCATTCATGGCAAACCGGTACTGCAGCATGGATGTACAGAATTTCATTTGATTATATACTTGGAATAAGATCTACTTATAATGGTTTGATAATCGATCCGGCAATCCCTTCCGAATGGAAATCTTTTAAAGTGGAAAGAGTTTATAGGGGAACAAAATATATAATTGAAGTTGAGAATCCTGAAGGTGTGGATAACGGTGTTAAATCTATTTATGTTGACGGCAAAGAAATTAATGAGCAATTACTCCCGGTTTCGGATAAAAAAGTTTGTAAAGTAAAAGTTATTATGGGCATTGAATCAATTGAAAAAACAAAACAAATCAACGAAAATCACGAAGTGAAATTATAGCAGGGTATTATGTTAAAACGAATTTCCAAAAATCCAATAATTACAAGAACGGATATTCCGGATATTGTTCCCCATCTTGTTGATTCTACATCTGTTTTTAATCCGGGTGCAGTCAAATTTAAAGACAAATATATACTTCTGCTTCGCGTTCAAAACCGAGGAAGGGAAACATTTATTGTAAAAGCCGAAAGCAATGATGGCATTAATTTCAAAGTGGATGATAAAATTGTTGATTTCCAAGGCATCGAAAAAGTAGAAGAAAAAATTTATCATGTTTACGATGCGCGTATTACTAAAATTGATGGCTCTTACTATATAATGTTTGCGATGGATATGGATTGCGGCTGCCAGTTGGGATTGGCAAAAACAACCGACTTCGAGGAATTTCAATTTCTCGGAATTATTTCCGACGGCGATATTCGCAACGGTGTTTTATTTCCGGAAAAAATTAACGGCAAATATTTACGCTTCGACAGACCCAATAAAGTACAACTCGAAGGCGGCCCTTCATCCGGCAATACAATTTATTTATCGGAATCGGATGATCTTCTAAAATGGGAATCTGTAAAACCGGTAATGGGCGGAAGATTTCATTACTGGGATGAAAACATTGGTTCGGGCCCAGCGCCTGTAAAAACACGCGACGGCTGGCTGCATATTTATCACGGTGTTGCAATGCATTTTGGAAGCGCAAATATTTATCAAGCAGGAGTTTCACTTCACGATTTAAATGATCCATCCATTGTTTTATACAGGGGAAAATACAACATTCTCGAACCACGCGAATTGTTCGAACTCGTCGGGCAAGTACCGAACGTAGTTTTTCCAAGCGGAATGATTGTTGAAAATTACGATTCGGAAGGATTTGCAACGAATGATAGTAAAGTTCTTGTTTATTACGGCGCTGCCGATACTTCTGTTGGTTTGGCAACTTCCACAATTAAGGAATTAATTAACGCGGCAAAACAATAAAAAATATTTATTATGAAAAAAACTATCGGCATCATTTTACTTATTAGTTCTTTTTGCTTTGCGCAGCCTGTGCAATTTCCGAATATTGAATTTGCACCCAAAAAATATGTTTGTTATAAACCCGGCGAAACAATAAATGTAGATGGCAAACTTGATGAAGCTGCATGGAGTAATGCAGAATGGACAGATGATTTTGTTGATATCGAAGGAGACGTTAAACCTTTGCCGAGATTCCGCACGCGTGCAAAAATGTTGTGGGATGAAAAATATTTCTACATAGCTGCCGAACTTTCCGAGCCTGATATTTGGGGAACACTAAAAAACCGCGACGATATAATTTTTTACGACAACGATTTTGAAATATTCATCGACTTCGACGGAGATACACACGGTTATTGCGAGTTTGAAATGAACGCACTGAATACAGTGTGGGATTTGTTATTAATCCAACCTTACCGCGATATTAACAACGCAGCGCTTCACGGATTTGATATCAAAGGATTGAAAAGCGGTGTTTATATAAACGGCACACTTAATCAGCCGGGCGATACTGATAATTATTGGACTGTAGAAGTTGCATTCCCTTGGGATTCTTTTAAGGAAATTTCTGCTTTGTCATTACCTCCAAAAGAAACAGATCAAATAAGAATTAATTTCTCGCGCGTTGAATGGCAAACCGAAGTTATTGACGGTAAAACTAAAAAACAAATTAACCCGGTAACAAACAAACCTTATCCCGAAGATAACTGGGTTTGGTCGCCTCAAGGTATTGTAAACATGCATTACCCTGAAATGTGGGGATATGTGCAGTTTACTAATGAAATAGCCGGTTCAAAAAAAATATCTTTTATTGAAAAAGAAGAAGAGCAAGCTAAATGGCTTTTAAGAAAAATCTATTACGCAGAAAGAATTTATTTCCTGGAAAACGGAAAATTTACGGCTGATTTGAATGAACTTGGTTTGGAATTATCACCGATTAATGGATTTGTCTTTCCGCCAAAAATTGAATGTACTACAAGTATGTTTGAATCATCAATAATTTCTGATGACGGTTCTAAAAGAATACATATAAATAACAGCGGACTTACCTGGACTTCGCTGCTGAAAAAGTAAGAAAGACTTTTTTGTAGAAACTCATGCTCTTATTCTTTTAATCAAAAAAAATGTAGAGAGTTATGAATCAACGACCGACGCAAGCAAATAGAAAATTTGTCAGTAATGCCGTCGAAAACGCAATTCAAGAAATTGTGCTTTCTATAAAAGATAGAGAACTTGCCCAATTATTCGAAAATTGTTTGCTAAACACACTCGACACAACAATTCATTTTGAAATAAAAAACGGAAAACCGGATACGTTTGTAATTACTGGCGATATTAATGCAATGTGGCTGCGTGATTCAACGGCACAAGTATGGCCTTATTTACAATTTGTGAATGAAGATGAAAAATTAAAAGAAATGATTAAAGGTGTAATCAACCGTCAAACCGAATGTGTTTTAATTGATCCTTACGCCAATGCTTTTAATAACGGGCCGACCGGTAGCGAATGGTCGAACGATTTAACTGAAATGAAACCCGAACTTCATGAACGCAAATGGGAAATTGATTCTCTCTGTTATGTAATTCGACTTGCACACGGATATTGGAAAAAGACTAATGATGTTACATGCTTTGATGAAAATTGGAAAAACGCAACAGGATTAATTTTAAGAACTTTCCGTGAGCAGCAAAGAAAAGAGAATAGTGGCCCGTATAAATTCGGCAGATTAACTTCGTGGAGTACAGATACTGTGCCCGGCAACGGTTATGGAAATCCAATCAACCCGGTTGGTTTGATTGTTTCTATTTTCAGACCTTCGGATGATGCAACAATTCTCCCATTTCTTATACCTTCAAACTTTTTTGCAGTTGTTAGCTTAAAAAATTTTGCGGAAATAATTAGTGAAGTTTTCGGTGATAAAAAATTTGCAAACGAATGTCTCTCATTAGCTTCGGAAGTTGAAAATGCATTAAAAGAATTTGCCGTAGCCGATCACTCCGTTTATGGTAAAATATATGCTTATGAAGTAGACGGTTTCGGCAACAAATTATTGATGGATGATGCTAATGTACCAAGTCTTCTTTCACTACCATATTTAGGATGCTGTGAGATTAATGATGAGGTTTATCAAAACACGCGAAGATTTATATTCAGTAAAAACAATCCGTATTTCTTTGAAGGTAAAGCAGGTGAGGGAATCGGGAGTCCGCACACATTAGTAGATAGAATTTGGCCGATTAGTATTACGATGAAAGCATTAGCAAGCAACAACGATACAGAAATTATACAATGTCTTAAGCTTTTGAAAAGTTCGCACGCAGGCACCGGTTTTATGCATGAATCATTTCATAAAGATAACGCCGGTGATTTTACACGTAAATGGTTTGCATGGGCAAATTCTTTGTTCGGCGAACTAATTGTGAGATTATATTATGAAAGTCCGGAATTGTTGAAACAGCAATTGTAGCGGTTCGTTTTCTAAATTGTAAATAGGAAGAATTATGAAAAAAAGAATTTTATCAGCAATTATAATGTTAATTCCGGTTATCCTTTTTGCGCAAGAAAATTTTCCATACAAAAACCCTAATTTGTCAGTCGAACAAAGAGTGAACGATCTTGTTGAAAAGTTAACACTCAAAGAAAAAATTTCGCAGATGGTTTATAATTCTCCCGCGGTAGAGCGGCTCGGTATTCCTGAATATAATTGGTGGAATGAAGCATTGCACGGTGTTGCCCGTAACGGAATTGCAACTGTATTTCCAC
>CAZRMG010000282.1:0-4544 GCA_964601095.1 uncultured Melioribacteraceae bacterium
TCTTAATGTTATGCAGCCAGAGCTGAACAATAAAAAAAACTATAATAAATATGTAATAGTAAATTGGTCGAACAAGAATAATAGTTCTTAATTACTACCGTGACGATAGATAAATTTAAAAAATCTTTAACTAAAATTGAAACTTCCGACTCCAATGTCTATATTTGAAAGCGATATTATAACATATTCGTAATGGAGGATAATTATATGGCAGTAAAAGTAGGTATCAACGGATTTGGTAGAATCGGAAGGCAGATTATCAACGTATTGGCAGACAAAGGTCACCTTGGTAAAGAGGTAGATGTTGTAGCGGTAGTTGATGTAAGTACCGATGCAAAATATTTTGCATACCAATTGAAATACGATTCAGTTCACGGAAAATTTAAAGGTTCAGTAAGCAGTGAAAAGAGCAGTACTTCCGTAGAAGCTGACGATGTTCTTGTTGTTAACGGTAATAAAATCAAATGCGTAATGGCTCAAAAAGAACCTTCGCAATTACCTTGGAAAGAACTTGGAGTTGAAGTAGTAATCGAATCAACCGGTTTATTCACAGATTCAGAAAAAGCAAAAGGTCACATGGCTGCAGGCGCTAAGAAAGTTCTTATTTCAGCACCGGGTAAAGGCGATGTTAAAACAGTTGTTATGGGCGTTAACGATAATGAATACGATCCTGCAAAACATCTTATTGTTTCAAACGCTTCTTGTACAACAAACTGTTTAGCTCCTGTTGTTTATGTTTTATTGAAAGAAGGTATCGGAATCGAAAGCGGTTTGATGACAACAATTCACTCATATACAGCTACACAAAAAACTGTTGACGGTCCTTCCAAAAAAGATTGGAGAGGCGGACGCGCTGCAGCTATCAACATTATTCCATCATCAACCGGTGCTGCAAAAGCAGTCGGCGAAGTTCTTCCGCAGACAAAAGGAAAACTTACAGGCATGTCTTTCCGCGTGCCGACAGCAGATGTATCTGTTGTTGATTTAACGTTCCGCTCTGAAAAAGATACTTCTATTGATGAAATAGATGCTTTGTTGAAAAAAGCTTCTGAAACATATTTAAAAGGTGTTCTCGGTTATTGCAATGAAGAAGTTGTATCATCAGACTTTATTCACGACGACCGTTCATCTATCTATGATTCTCTCGCTACTATGCAAAACAATTTGAAAGGCGAAAAGAGATTCTTTAAAATCGTTTCTTGGTATGATAATGAATGGGGTTATTCATGCAGAGTAGTTGATCTTCTTTTGAAAATGATTAAGTAATTTTCAGTACTGTTTAAGCCAAGACGCAGTCCGGTATAGTCTGGCTGCGTCTTTTTTTTTATTATTTTTTTAAAAAAATGTTGATTGAAATGAATTTTAACCCGGAGGATAAAATGAAAAAATTAAGCATCGAAAAAGTAGCTGTAAAAGGTAAAAGAGTTTTAGTTCGTGTTGATTTCAATGTTCCGTTCGATGAAAACTTGAATATTACAGACGACATCAGGATTACAGCCGCTTTACCGACTATCAAGAAAATTATTGGCGACGGCGGACGCTGTATATTGATGAGCCATCTAGGAAGACCAAAAGGTCAGCCGAATCCAAAATATACATTAAAACCCGTTGCAATTCGTTTGGGCGAATTATTGGAAATGGATGTTAAGTTTGCACCCGATTGCATCGGCGAACAAGTTAAAGCAATTGTTAATTCGCTAAAGGATGGGGAAGTAGTTCTTCTTGAAAACTTGCGTTATCATGCCGAAGAAGAAAAGAACGATCCCGAATTTTCCAAACAATTAGCTGAACTCGGCGATGTTTACGTTAATGATGCATTCGGAAGTGCTCACAGAGCGCACGCTTCCACTGAAGGTGTTACTAAATTTATAAGTACTTGTGCTTCGGGATATTTAATGCAGAAAGAATTGGATTATCTCGGCGAAGCCGTAGCTAATCCTAAAAGACCTTTCACTGCTATTCTCGGCGGTTCAAAAATTTCCGGTAAAATTGATGTTATCGATAATTTACTTCCGCAAGTTGATAATTTATTAATCGGCGGCGGTATGGCTTATACATTTTATAAAGCTATGGGTTATGAAATCGGTTCTTCGCTTCTTGAAACAGAAAAATTAGATTTAGCAAAAGCAACTTTAGAAAAATTCAAAACTTCCAAAGCAAATGTTATGCTGCCGAAGGATAATGTTATTGCTGCCGAATTTAAGAACGAATCACCTTCGCAGGTTGTTGATTCGGATAAAATTCCCGCAGACAAAATGGGTTTGGATGTAGGCCCTAAAACAATTGAAGAATTCAAGAAAGTAATTCTTGCAAGCAAAACAATTATTTGGAATGGACCACTTGGAGTTTTTGAGTTTGACAACTTTGCAAAAGGAACAGATGCAGTAGCGGCAGCTTTAGCCGAGGCAACAGCAAACGGTGCTATTACTATTATTGGCGGCGGAGATTCTGCTGCGGCTATTAAAAAAGCAGGATTGGAAGATAAAGTATCGCACGTATCAACCGGCGGCGGAGCTTCTTTAGAATTCCTCGAAGGAAAAGTTCTACCCGGTGTAGCTGCATTAAACGACGATAAATGATTAATCACATTAAGAATATGAGCAAGAGCAAGATTCAATATCTTGCTCTTAATCTTATTCTTGCTATTAACCTTCAATATTTTTCCCACCAATAATATGAACATTTTTATTCCAATTAATGTTATCTTTGAAACGAAAATTTTATTGATAAGAAATACGGTATATAAATGGGTTTAGATTCAAGAGATTATTATAAGCCATCAGGAATTGGGGGATTCTCATATTTTCCACCTGTACTTAAAAATTTATTAATTGCCAACGGTATTGTTTTTTTATTACAAGTTATTGCCAGTATGATTGTTTACGGTTATACGTTTGGCGGACAACCGGTAACTTATGAAGTTTTGCTTTCAAATTATTTTGGTCTTAACGCGCTTGGCGAAGGTTTTCAAATTTGGCAGTTGGTTACATATCAATTTATGCACGGCGATTTCAGTCATATCTTTTTTAATATGTTTATGCTCTGGATGTTTGGAATGGAAATCGAACACGTGATGGGTTCGAAAAAGTTTTTGATCTTTTATTTGTTAAGCGGAATAGGCGCGGGACTTCTTCAATTATTTTTATCTCCTGTATTAACTGGAGCTATGGGCGTAACGATCGGCGCTTCCGGCGCTGTTTACGGTGTGATGATTGCGTTCGGGATGACATTCCCCGATAGATATGTTTTTATTTATTTCTTATTACCTATCAAAGCTAAATATTTAATTGCCATACTTATGGTCTTTGAATTCATGGCGGTAAATGATCCATCGTTGGTAGCCCATCTTGCGCACATCGGCGGAGCTGTTACTGCTTTTATTTTTATCCTTTTAGATAAAAGAAACAATTTCAATTTTGATAAGATGTTCGGGTCATCGAAAAAAAGAAAACCAAACCAAACATCATCGTTTTTTAAACGGCCTTCGTACTCTGTGCGCGAAGACGATGTGCAGGAAGCTAAGTTTTACGATATCACAAATAATTCATCGCGGGATGAGGATGAAGTTACTCAAGAGGAAATTGACCGCATTCTTGATAAAATTAGTCAAAGCGGTTACCAAAAACTTACAGAGCGTGAAAAAAGAATTTTATTCGAAGCTAGCAAAAAGAAATAAATATTTGTTTGCGCTGCCGCTTCTTCTTTTATTTTTTATAATTAGCGGTTGCAAATCAAGTAAGATAGACGACAAAACGGCAGTTAAAATTTATGTTGAAAATCTGATTGTTGAGGAAAAGTATTCATCAAACACAGATTCACTCCGGCTTCAAAAACAGATGGTTTTTAAAAAGTACAATCTTTCCAGAAATGATTTTGATGATTTTATGAAAAGCATGAAAGACGACCCCGAAAAATGGAAAATTTTTTTTGAACAGGCCGACTCTTATTTAAATGAGTTAAAAGAAAAAGGGGTAGTCAACTAACTCTATTTTTTGCCGACGCAATTCTAAGTTTTGCATAAGATATTTTACCGCCGGTTAATTCTTTTAACGATTTTAAATCTAAAACACCTTCATTAATTTTTACCCGAATTTTGGAAAGTTCATCTGCATCAAAAAAATGTTCTATCTCAAGTTCAGGAAATATCTCAAGTAAAGTTTCTATTTGAATAGATATAACCGACTCAGGTAACTTAGTTAATGATGCGATATCGTTAAGAGTATATTTCTTTTGAACTAGTTCCAGTACCTGCTTTATGTTTTCCGGTATGTTTTTTTGTTTTAGTTTTTTGTTTAAAGATGATGAGTTTTCAGATTCCTTAATTGCATTAATAAACTCCTCGCCGATTTTATTGAAAATTCTTTTATTGAGTCCGTTTATATCCATCATTTCCGAAAATGAATGCGGGCGTTTAACAGCTATTTCCCGCACAATATTATCGGGACAAATCATGTGAGGCGGCTGGTTGAATCTTTGAGCTGCTTCTTTTCTAATTTGTCTTAGAAGGTTGAAAAGTTTTAATCCAGTCTCATAATCATTTTCGG
>CAZRMG010000283.1:0-4543 GCA_964601095.1 uncultured Melioribacteraceae bacterium
AGGGCTTTTAGAATTTCTTGTTCGTCGTAAACATCAACAGTCTCAAGTCGAAGATTCGGTCGCTCAATTCCTTCGTGGAAAATTTTAATCTCACTTTTAGTTAAGCCCAGCTTTGTAATAATATCTTTTTGAACTTCCGGTGTTGCGGTTGCGGTGAGCGCGATTGTCAAAGGATTGTTTATGATTTCTCGGAATTCAGCAATGCGCGAGTAATCCGGGCGGAAATCGTGTCCCCATTCTGAAATACAATGTGCCTCATCTACTGCAAGTAAAGAGATATTTGCCGTTTTAATGGCTTCAACAAATTCACGCTTCCTAAAACGTTCGGGTGTTACATATAGTAATTTTGTTTTCCCGTCGACAAAATTTTTTAGTCGCTTTGCCTTTTGTTCTGCAGAAACTGTTGAATTAATAAACTCAGCCGGAATGTTTTTCTTTTTAAGCGCATCAACCTGGTCCTGCATTAAAGCAATAAGTGGACTAATTACAATCGTTCCGCCTTCAAAAATCATTGCGGGTAATTGATAGCAAATCGATTTACCGCCGCCCGTAGGCATTAAAACAAGGCAATGTTTGTTTTCATTAATTAAGCGGTTAACAATCTCTTCCTGTAATCCGCGGAATGATTTGTGACCGAAGTATTTTTCTAAAGCAGTATTTATGTTTTCCAAAATGAATCCATAATAAATGATAAAAAGGGATATATTTACACCGGAAAAATAGTGAAGATATGACAAAGATAATTTTAAAAAAGAACGAAGAGCGCCGCATAAGGCAAGGACACCTTTGGGTATTCAGCAATGAGATTCAGAGTGTTGAGTTTAGAGCAGAGAATGAAGAGTATATAAAGCAGAATGCAGAAAGTAGAGTGCAGAATGGAGAATTGGTTGAGGTTTATGATTCTAAAAATAATTTTATTGGAAATGGGTTTTATAACGCCAACTCTTTAATTGCTGTTCGATTGATTTCGAATGAAAAAGAGATTGATATAAAATCGCTTTTTGAAAAACGTATTCTAGCAGCTTTTGAATTTCGGAAGACTATTTATCCTAAAAGGGATTCGTTCAGATTGGTCTTTAGCGAAAGTGATTTTATACCCGGATTAATAATCGATAAATATAATAATACGTTTGTTTTACAAATCTATTCCGCCGGGATGGAGAGTAATATTGAAATTATTGTTTCTATTCTCAAGGAAAAATTTAACGCCAAAAATATTTTTACGAAGAATGAAAGTTATTTCAGAAAACTAGAAGGTTTGCCTGAAGAGGATAAAATTTATTTGGGCGGGATGCCTGAAGAAATAATTTCCGACGGTTCCGTTAAATATAAAATCGATTTTACCAACTCGCATAAAACCGGCTTTTATTTTGATCAATGTGATAACCGCGAGTTTGTCGGCAAATTTTCGGAAGGTAAATCAGTGCTGGATTGTTTTTGTAATTCAGGCGGATTCGGTTTACACGCCGCCAAAAACGGTGCGCAATCCGTTACGTTTGTTGATTCCTCAAATCATGAAATTGAAAACGCAATAAGTAATTTTCAGTTAAACAATTTTACAAATAAATCCGAATTCGTTGTTGAAGATGTCTTTGATTTCCTTGAAAAATGTAGAAATGAGAACCGCAAGTTTGATATTGTAAACATTGATCCACCAGCGTTTGCGAAAAACAAAAAAAGTCTGCCGCAGGCAATTAAGGGATATGAAAAACTAAACCGTTTTGCTATGGAAATTGTAAACGACGGGGGAATGGTTTTTACTTCTTCATGCTCACATCATTTAAAAGAAGATGCATTTTTAGAGATCATCCGCTCAGCCGCGATTAAAGCAGGAAAGAAAATCCAGTTATTTCATTTTAACAATGCATCGATGGATCACCCATATTTGCCTGCAATGGAAGAAACGGTTTATCTAAAATTTGCGGCACTCAAAGTTACCTGAATCTAAACCAACACCAATGTCTCTTGAAGTAATATTTGTAAAATTACAATTATAAAATCCTCGTCCCATTTTCATATATTTGTCAACTGAAAATGAGGGAATTCCCAAAAAATTAACAGATTTTAGCATCAAGTCCGAAACTTTTATAATAACGGATTTGTAGAAACAAGCAGTTTTAAAAATATAAAGGTGATCAAATTGGATATTACAGCGCTCAATGAAAAGATCCGCAAAGAAAGCGAGTTCATTGATATTCTTTTTAATGAAATCGGCAAAACAATTGTCGGGCAAAAGCAAATGCTGGAAAGATTGGTTGTCGGTTTACTTGGCAACGGGCACGTTTTGCTCGAAGGCGTTCCGGGTTTGGCAAAAACATTAGCGATCAAATCTCTCGCCGCGTCTATGAAGGCAAAATTCCAACGCATACAATTTACGCCCGATTTACTTCCGGCGGATTTAGTCGGAACTTTGATATATAATCAGAAGGAAAGCGCATTTACGATAAAGAGGGGACCGGTTTTTGCAAACTTTATTCTTGCAGATGAAATTAACCGTGCACCCGCAAAAGTTCAAAGCGCACTTTTGGAGGCGATGCAGGAAAGACAGGTTACAATCGGTGACACAACATTTAAGTTAGACGAACCTTTTTTAGTTCTCGCAACGCAAAACCCAATTGAACAGGAGGGAACTTATCCGTTGCCAGAAGCGCAGGTTGACCGTTTTATGCTGAAAGTGAAAATAACTTACCCAACGCGTGAAGAAGAACAAAAAATTATGCGGATGAATACGGCTGTTGATAATCCTACGATTAATGCGGTAATATCTCCCGAAGATATTTTACGAGCACGTAAACTTGTCCACGAAGTTTATGTTGATGAAAAAATTGAAAAATATATTTTGGATATTGTTTTCGCTACAAGAAATCCCAAAGAATATGGACTTGATGAATTGACCGATTTGATAAGTTACGGCGCATCACCGCGCGCTACAATAAATCTTGCGCTCGGTGCTCGCGCAATGGCTTTTATTAGAAGAAGAGGTTACGTAATTCCTGAAGATGTACGCTCAATATGCATGGACGTTTTACGTCATAGAATAGCTGTTACTTATGAAGCTGAAGCAGAAGACATAACTTCCGAAACTATTATTTCGAAAATTCTGAATAGAGTTGAAGTACCGTAAACTAATATTTCAATCTTGATCTTATTCTTGATCGTTATCTTTTTTTTAAAGGAATTTAAGGCGAGCAAGAATAAGAGCATGAGCAAGACGAAAAAAAATAATGCTTACTAAAGAATTACTAAAACAAGTAAAACAAATAGAAATCCGTACGCGCGGATTGGTGAATGAAGTTTTTTCCGGCGAATATCATTCTGTGTTCAAAGGACGGGGAATGGAGTTCTCCGAAGTACGCGAATACCAAGTTGGCGACGACATCCGCAGCATTGATTGGAATGTGTCTGCTCGGTTCGGTCATCCGTTCGTAAAAATATTTGAAGAAGAACGCGAATTGACTGTAATGCTTATTGTCGATATGAGCGGGTCACTTGTATTCGGAAGTGTTGATAAAACCAAGCAACAAATTGCCGCGGAACTCAGCGCGATACTTGCGTTCTCTGCTTTGAAAAACAATGATAAAGTTGGGCTTATTCTTTTTACTGATAGAATAGAAAAATTCATTTCACCGAAAAAAGGTAAAAGTCATTCATTGAGAATTATTCGCGAAGTACTTTCGTTTGAACCGCAGGGCAACAATACAAATATTCGCGAGGCGTTGGAATATTTTAATCACACAATAAAGAAGAAAGCCATCGCGTTTGTAATTTCGGATTTTATGGATGAAGGTTACGAAAAAATTCTACGCATAGTAGGCAAAAAACATGATTTAATCGGTATTGTATTGAATGATAGAAGAGAAAAAGAAATTCAAAAAGCCGGATTAATTAAATTCCGCGACGCTGAAACCGGCGAGTTGAGATATATCGACACAGACACAAAAGAATTTCAAAAGTATTTTAACAAAGAGCAAAAAAGAATTTCCGAAAGCAGAAAATCATTGTTCATTTCAAGCCGTCTCGATTCGGTTGAAATAGAAACGGGCGGTTCTTATGTAAAACCGCTTGTGGATTTTTTCAAAATGCGGGAGAAAAGATGGTAAAAGTTTTACGTTCACTTCTATTGATTGTTGTTTTTTCTATTTCCTCTTTACATGCTCAAAGTATAAGCATAAGTGCATCGACCGATACAACCGAATATTCAGTCGGTGATTATATAAAATACACACTTGAACTTCGTTACGATAAAAATATAAAAGTTAGTTTGCCTTCTGTAAAGGATAGCATAAAAACACTTGAGTTTATTCGAGAACTTGAATCGAAAAAGAATGAAGTCGGTGATAAAATAATCGATCAGCACACTTTCATATTTTCAAAATATGATTCCTCACAAGTACAAATCCCATCGTATAATATTTATTACAGTGAAAGCGGTGATACGGCAAAAAAATATTTAGCTGTTAATCCTATTACAATTGTTGTAAAAACTTTGCAGGTTAATCAGCAGGAAGATATCCGAGATGTGAAGGAACCTGTAAAACTTCCG
>CAZRMG010000284.1:0-1213 GCA_964601095.1 uncultured Melioribacteraceae bacterium
TTCTCTCGGTGGGTATGAATCTGCACGAAAAGCATATTTAGAAATGAGTGCAAAAGATATCTGTGACGAAATTTTATTTTCAGGTTTGCGCGGACGCGGCGGCGGTGGTTTCCCAACAGGCCGGAAATGGGAAGTTACACGTTTTGAATTATCAGATAAGAAATATGTTATATGCAACGGTGATGAAGGCGATCCCGGCGCATTTATGGATAGAAGTATCATGGAAGGAAATCCACATTCTGTTTTGGAAGGAATGTTAATTGCGGCAAAGGCAATCGGCGCCAACGAAGGTTATATTTATGTTAGAACAGAATACCCGCTCGCAGTGAAAAGATTAAGAATCGCGGTGAACGACGCCGAAAAGATGGGTCTACTCGGCGATAACATTTTCGGTTCGAAATATAGTTTTAGAATTCATGTTATGGAAGGCGCCGGCGCTTTTGTATGCGGTGAAGAAACTGCACTGATGGCATCAATAATGGGAGAACGCGGAATGCCGAATCCTAAACCGCCGTTCCCATCGCAATCTGGTTTGTTTGGCAAACCTACAATAATTAATAATGTTGAAACGCTCAGCAGTGTTCCGTTAATTCTTCAACACGGAGCTAAATTTTACAATTCACGCGGAACAAAAAAATCTCCGGGTACAAAAACTTTTGCTTTAACAGGTCATGTTGCAAACACCGGTTTGATTGAAGTTCCTTTCGGCACAACTTTACGCGAAATTGTTTACAACATCGGCGGCGGTGTTACAAATGAAGACGGATCGATAAGTACTGAAGGATTTAAAGCTGTGCAAATCGGCGGACCTTCGGGCGGATGTTTAACCGAAGAACATCTCGACATGCCGTTGGATTTCGATTCTCTCACTGGCATCGGCGCAATGGTTGGTTCGGGCGGACTCGTTGTAATGAACAAGCAAACGTGCATGGTTAAGATGGCGCACTTTTTCATGCAGTTTACACAAAACGAATCATGCGGAAAATGCGTTCTCTGCCGTGAAGGTACAAAACAAATGCTCGCTCTTCTTTCGGATATTATCGAAGGGAAAGCAACTCCCGATACGTTAGTTCTTCTTGAAGAAGTTGCTCTTGCGGTTAAAAAAGGTTCTCTATGCGGACTCGGCAAATCGGCACCAAACCCGGTTCTATCAATGCTCACATATTTTAAAGATGAATACAATGCTCATGTAATTCAAAAAAGATGTCCAGCG
>CAZRMG010000284.1:1223-4514 GCA_964601095.1 uncultured Melioribacteraceae bacterium
GAAACAATGTAAAGCATTATTAACTCCGCAAATAGATCCGGATAAATGCAGGGGTTGCGGTGTATGTTTGAAAAAATGCCCGACTGGCGCAATAACCGGAAACAAAAAAGAACCGCATGTAATAAACGAATCATTGTGTATCAAATGTATGGCTTGCTTTGATGCTTGTAAATTAAATGCCGTTGTTATCGGAGGATAAAATGAAATCGAAAACATTAACTATAAATGGAAGAGAAGTAGCTTTCAGCGATGAAAGAAATTTGTTGGAAGTAATCCGCAAAGCGAATATTGAAATTCCTACTTTTTGTTATCATTCGGAATTGAGTGTTTATGGCGCGTGCAGAATGTGCGTTGTTGATATTGCAGGAAGAGGAATTATTACATCATGTACAACAAAACCCGAAGAAGGACTTGTTGTAAAAACCCACACACCCGAAGTTCGCAACGTTAGAAAAATTGCACTTGAACTTTTACTCGCAAATCATGATAAAAGCTGTACAACATGTGTAAAAAGCGATAGCTGCAAACTCCAGGATTTGGCAAACAACCTCGGCGTTGATAAAGTAAGATTTAAAATGACCGAAGAAGTTAAGCCGCTTGATTTTTCATCCGATGCGCTTGTGCGCGATCCCAACAAATGTATTCTCTGCGGCGATTGTGTTCGCGCGTGTTATGAAATTCAGGGTATCGGCGCAATAGATTTTGCACACCGCGGTTCGAAAGTTACAGTGCTTCCTGCACTCGGTAAAGACCTTGCGCAAGTTGAATGCGTTGATTGCGGGCAGTGCGCACGTGTTTGCCCGACAGGTGCAATCACTCCTAAATTTTATGTTAAAGATGTTTGGAAAGAAATCGACAATTCTAAAAAAACAGTTGTTGCTCAAATAGCGCCTGCTGTTCGTGTCGCAATAGGTGAATTATTCGGTATGAAACCGGGCACGCTTCTCATAGGACAAATAGTAGCTGCAATGAAAATGATAGGTTTCGATAAAGTTTTTGATACTTCTTTTGCGGCAGATTTAACTGTGCTCGAAGAAGCAAATGAATTCATAAAAAGAAAAACGAACAACGAAAAACTTCCTCAATTTACATCATGCTGCCCGGGTTGGGTTAAATATGCCGAGCAATACTTTCCCGAATACTTACCCAATCTCTCTACATGCAAATCGCCCCAACAAATGTTCGGCTCAGTTGCAAAAGAAATTCTTCCCGAGCAGCTTGGTATAAAAAGAGAGGATTTGGTTGTTGTTTCAATAATGCCTTGCACGGCAAAAAAAGTTGAAGCAAACAGACCTGAGTTTAAACACGGAAACGAAAAAGAAGTCGATTACGTTTTAACAACACAAGAACTTGCCGCGATGATTAAACAAGCCGGAATTCGCTTCGAGGATTTAACGCCCGAATCACTTGATTTGCCAATGGGATTTAAAACCGGTGCGGGAGTAATTTTCGGAAACAGCGGCGGAGTTTCCGAAGCAGTTCTTCGCTACGCTTGCGAAAAAGTTAACGGTGTGAAACTTTCCAACTTTGAATTCCATGAATTACGCGGCGATGAATCAATTCGCGAAGCCGAAGTTAATCTTAACGGAACAAAGGTTAAACTTGCTATTGTAAGCGGATTGAAAAACACAAAATCGCTTCTTAACAAAATCAAAAAAGGTGAAGCCGAGTACGATCTTATCGAGGTTATGGCTTGTCCCGGTGGATGCATCGGCGGTGCGGGTCAACCGTTTATCTTCGAAGAAAATACTAAAAAAGAAAGAACGCTCGGACTTTTCAATTCCGATAAAACTTTACAGTTACACAAATCGCAGGACAACCCGTATGTTCAAGATTTGTACAAAAACTTGCTTATCGAACCGAACAGTCACGAGGCACATAAATTGCTTCATACAGAATATAGAAACAGAAAACGCATTTTTGAATCGGAATTAAGTTTCATCGAAGGAACCGGTTCTCAAAAGTTGGAAGTTAAGGTTTGCGTTGGCACGAATTGTTATGTTAAAAAATCTCAAAAGTTGATAGCTCAAATGCTCAAATATGTTGAAGATAAAGGTTTAAAAGATAATGTTGATGTCAGCGCAACTTTCTGCATGGAAAAGTGTAGCGAAGGTCCTAACGTGATGATTGCTGGTGAACATATTCCACAGTGCACTTTCGAAAAAGCAGTTTCTGTTTTGAATAGAAAACTTGAAACAGAATTTGTTGCAACAAAATAATGGACTCATCCCCAACCCTTTCTCTTGAAAGGGAAGGGGCCTTTAAATTCTTCTGCTTTGCGGGAATGGTTTAGGGTGAGTAAAGAATATGATAACAAATGAAAGACAAATAATTTTTACAAACAAAGCCCGCTGCCGCGATTGTTATAGATGTTTGCGCAACTGTCCGGTAAATGCAATTCGTTTGATTGACGGGCAGGCATTTGTTGAAAATGAAAGATGCATTTTGTGCGGCACATGTTTGAAAGAATGTCCTCAAAATGCAAAACAGTTCCGCCGCGATATTGAAAAAGTTAAACACTTGTTGATAGAAAACGAAAATGTTGCGGTATCAATTGCGCCGTCGTTCCCGGCAATTTTTGAAGAATGGCAGGCTGAAAGAATTCCGTCTGTACTTCGCAAACTTGGTTTTGATTTTATAAGCGAAACCGCCGAGGCGGCGTATTATGTTGCAAAAGAAACGCACGAAATTTTTAGTCATCAAAACAAGGGAATATGTTTGGCAACCGCATGTCCTTCGTTTGTTAATTATGTTGAGAAATATCAACCCGAAGAAGTTAAGAATTTAACACCGGTTGTTTCGCCGATGATTGCCCATGCAAAAAATTTGAAAGATAAGCTCGGTAATTGTAAAGTTGTTTTCATCGGTCCATGTTTAGCGAAAAAAGGTGAAGCGGAACGCCCCGAACACGAAGGAATAGTTGATGCTGTTTTAACTTTTACCGAATTGCTCGAATGGTTTGAAGAAGAACAAATCGATTTCAAAATGTTCGAAGCAAGTAAATTCGACGAAGAAGTAATAGGTAACGCACGGCTGTTTCCGTTAACGGGTGGAATGTTTAAAACTGCGTCTCTTCAAACAGACAATTTAAATACTTCTGTTTACTCGATGAGCGGTATAGGAAGAATTGAAGAATTTGACAAAACCACGCAAACCGCATCAATTCAAGTTTTAATAGAACCGCTGATTTGTGCTTCCGGCTGCGTTAACGGTCCGGGACTTCCGAGAACTCAAAATGTGTTTTTGAGAAAGCAGAATGTTATTAATTATGCGAATAAAAATTTTATAAAA
>CAZRMG010000285.1:0-1601 GCA_964601095.1 uncultured Melioribacteraceae bacterium
ATCAGCTTTCAGCTTCCTTTGCGAGAACCGGGGCTATCCACTACAAAGTAACAAGTGAAGGCAAGGTTACAAATAAAGCCGCTTACACGTGTTTATCGCTCAATATTGACGGTAGAAAAGATTTACTTGGTCTCTGGGTAAGCGAAGCAGAAGGAGCTAATTTTTGGCTTACAGTTTTAACCGAACTTAAAAATCGTGGTATTCAAGATATTCTGATTGCCTGTGTTGATGGACTCAAAGGTTTCCCGGAAGCCATTAATACTGTTTTCCCAAAAACAGAAATCCAACTCTGTATTATTCACTTAATTAGAAACACATTAAAATATATTGCCAGCAAAGATCAAAAATTATTTATGAAAGAATTACGGGAAGTTTACTCGGCTCCAACTGAGGAAGCAGCTCTAATTGCCCTTGATCGGCTTGAAGAATCTTGGGGCAAAAAATATTCTTTGGCAATAAAAACTTGGAGAAACAACTGGACTCATGCTTCAACATTTTTCAAATATCCCGATGAGATCCGTAGAATAATCTACACTACAAATGCAGTCGAAGCCGTGCATCGTCAGTTTAGAAAGGTAACAAAGACTAGGAGTATTTTTCCTAATGATGATGCTCTTAAAAAAATGTTATTCCTTGCATACAGGGATTTATCTAAAAAGTGGACTATGCAGTTGCAAAATTGGGCTGTTGTTCTTTCTAATTTATCAATTATTTTTGATGGGCGAATTGAAAATGTTATTTAACTATAAAATCCATTTACACAGATTATTTTACAGACTCGGATAAAGTATTTACCTCCATTAATTTCTTTTTCCAATAGTAATAATCGCTTTGCCGTTATTAAACCCAACGGCAATCATAATTCTATCCTTTACTGATAAATTTGTATAAGCTCCTTGCGCTGATTTAGTGATATTATATGCATACCACGACGATCCGTTGAAATGTGTAATCAACCCGTATGTGCCGGCTCCAAAAATATTGTTATAATCAGTTCCTCTTATTTTGCTTACCGCTCTGTCACCTAATAAATCAATCCTATTCCATTTGTTGTTTGAGTTCTCATAAATTCCATTTCCGCTTCCATAAAGCTTATATGGACTGTCAAACCATACAGACCAAAAATAGATGTAATTAGGAAGTTTGAATTGTGATACTTCATTTTGTTGGTTAATCTTTAGCAGATTATCCAACACACAACAATATATTACGTCCTCATATTTAGGGTTTTCTAACCCCCAAATATCATATATCTGGGATGTCGTTCCACTTTCTATCTTCTGCCAATTGCCGTTGGTATAGTGTCCGATCTGACCAAGCGCACCTACAGTATATACCCAGTTTTTATTTTCTGCCCACATTTTTGAAACAGACACCGGAAGACACATTATTCCAGTTTGTTTGTTGCCGTTCCAAATAGCTATTTGTGAATTGTTTGATGCAATCCAAATTGTTGTATCATTCAAAACCGCAACAGCATTAGCCATATAGGAACTTGTATGTTCTTGACCGCAAAATGTATAAAACTGTATCTTATACAATTGCCAGGTATGCCCATTCCATTTCGCGACATTATATGCATCCAGATCAGGATGTCCTGT
>CAZRMG010000285.1:1611-4498 GCA_964601095.1 uncultured Melioribacteraceae bacterium
TTGAATCATTAACATAAATTTCACCGACAGCATAAGCAAGAGTATCGTTAATTATTGCAATATCGTTTAATACGTTGCTTCCTGCACCGGCATCGCCTAAGGTATATGTTTGCCAGCTAAAATTGTGGCTCGTTGTATCGAGCGTTGTTACGGTAACTTTGTTGCTTGATACTGGATTCTGGTTACTGAATAAAATCGCTTGATAGGTGTAACTCTTGTTTGGTAAAAGCCCATCATTGTAGATTGTTGTATCATTTGCAGATATAGTTATGTTAAGTGCGGTTTCTCCGTTCCTTGTTATTTCCAATTTCTGAGGAAGAGAAACATTGCTTGTTCTTATGTTTAACCAAGCTTCTGTGCAAGAAACTTCAACTGAGAGAGTTAAATTGTTTATTGGCTCGGTAGGACTGCAATTTATTGTTAATAATATCAACAATATTATTGCTGTTATAATTCTTTTCATTTGCACCCCGTTTTGTTTCTTATCTAATATTACGTAAATGTTTATTTTATTCGAACAATAAATTCTCCATATCGGTCTCAAGTAATTTGGATTTATGTTCACACATAATTCATGTTAAATTTTGTGAATAAACATTCAAAAAGCAAGCCATTTAAAATATTGTATTTTAAGGGGTTTTTTGTGTTATACCAAGAATTTCTTTCGCCAAGCAGGAAATATTTACGCGTACAAAATTACAATAATAATACATGATCTTAACTTTGTATTGAAAGCCAAATCATTTGAATAAAGCAATAGGATTTTAATTTCCAACCAAGAATTGTTTTACAATCTTTTACAAATTTATATATAAACGCGAGCAACATTTAATACCCCCCACAAGTCTAAAAACCATCCTAAGATACCGGACTAATAAAAATTGGATTTAATATTGGGGGAAAGATGAGAAGAAGTTTAACAATTTTATTTTTTCTAATCGTTACAATGCTTGCATATGGCTCAGGTAAAAATACGCCGGATAAATCTGTACCTGCATATAAAATTCAAAATGTTAACATTAATCTTGACGGAAAACTTAACGAACCGATTTGGAAATCAATTCCGGTTAACGAATTCACTCAAAAAGATCCCGAAGAAGGCAAACCATCCACCGAAAAAACAGAAGTGTGGATTGCCTACGATGAAGAAAATATTTATGTGGCTGCAAAACTTTACGACTCCAAACCGGAGTTGATTGATGCAAGTCTTGCGCGCCGGGACAATTATATTTCTTCTGATTGGTTTATCTTTTATGTTGATCCGTACAACGATAAAAAAACCGGCTATATGTTTGGAATTAATGCTGGCGGTACAATAATAGACGGTGTTTTGTTTAACGACAGTTGGGACGATTGGTCGTGGGACGGAATTTGGCAATCGCAAACGTCGGTTGATGAAACCGGTTGGACGGCTGAAATTAAAATTCCTTTTTCACAGATGAGGTTCAATCAAGCTGATGCGATGACGTGGGGAGTTAATTTTTATAGAGAAATAAAAAGGAATAATGAAAAATCTTATTTCGTAATGGTTCCTAAAAAAGAAAGCGGCTTTGTTTCGAAGTTTGCTTCACTTGAAGGACTTGACGGGATAAAACCCAAACAGCGTTTTGAAGTTATGCCGTATATGGTTCAAAAAGCTCAATACCTTGTTCACGATAAAGAAGATCCGTTTTATAAATCGAATCAATACAAAACTACTGTCGGCGCCGACATAAAAATAGGTATTGGAAGTAATCTAAATGTTGATGCAACAATCAATCCGGATTTCGGACAGGTAGAAGTTGACCCGGCTGTAATAAATCTTTCGGCATCGGAATCATACTTTAATGAGAAACGCCCGTTCTTTATTGAGGGAATGGAAAATTTTTACTTCGGTATCGGCGGAGCTAATAATAACTGGGGTTTTAATTTCGGCTGGCCGGAACTTTTTTATTCACGCAGAATAGGAAGAGCACCGCGCGGCGAAACTTCAGATGCAGATTATACAAAATACCCAAACGAAACAAGAATTTTAGGTGCGGCAAAACTTTCAGGTAAATTAAACGGATCAACAACAATCGGTGCAATAAGCGCTGTTACAGAAAGAACGTATGCAACTCTTTGGAACGATGCCGATGGAAAAAGAAAACAAGTAGAAGTTGAACCGCTTACGTATTATAATGTTCTTCGATCGAAAAAAGATTTTAACGACGGAAATCAATCGCTCGGTATTATGCTTACAAGTGTAAATAGAAATTTCAACGACAATTCCCTAAAAAGTAATCTTTCGGAAAATGCTTATGCTTTTGGTGTTGACGGCTGGACATTTTTAGACGACGAAAAGCAATATGTTTTAACGGGCGCGTTTGCAGGTTCTTATGTTAACGGAACAAAAGAATATATGCAGAACCTTCAGAAGCATTATTATAGATATTATCAAAGACCCGACGCATCTTATTCTACATACGATACATCAAGAACTTCTCTAGCCGGATATTACGGAAGAGTAATGCTGAACAAACAAAACGGAAATTTTTATATAAACTCCGCGTTCGGTTTGGTTTCACCTGGCTTTGAACAAAACGATATGGGCTATCAATGGATGGCGGATAGAATAAATATGCACACTGTTCTTGGTTACCGCTGGTTTGAACCGGATGGAGTTTTTAGATCGAAAGAAATATATGTATCGCATGCACGTTCTTTCAATTATGAAGGCGAGACGATAAATAACTTTGTTTGGTATCGTTTAGGCGGAGTTTTTGAGAATTACTATGAATTATTTATGGGCGGTAATTATAATTTTGAAACATTCAGCCCTACATTAACAAGAGGCGGGCCGTTGGGTGTAAATCCGTCGTCATATTATTTTTGGATTTTTGGACGTACAGACAGTCGAAAGGAATTA
>CAZRMG010000286.1:0-4495 GCA_964601095.1 uncultured Melioribacteraceae bacterium
TATGAAAGCTTTCATACCCATTAATCAATTCCCCAAGTAAGATACAAAGAACCCCAAGTATATCCTGCACCGAAAGCAGCTAAAATTAAGTTATCACCTTTTTTAATTTTTCCGTCGCGGTAATATTCCGTAATACACAACGGAATTGTTGCGGCAGTTGTGTTGCCATATTTATTAATGTTGATGGTAACTTTTTCTTTTGGAATACCCATTCGTTCCGCCGTAGCCGAAATTATTCTTAAGTTTGCTTGGTGAGGTACAAGATAAGCAATATCTTCAGATTTTAAATCGTTTTTCTCCATTATTTCTACTGCAACATCGGCCATGCCCTTAACGGCAACTTTGAAAACAGCTTTGCCGTCCTGATATATGTAATGCATTTTTTTATCAACTGTTTCGTGCGAAGCGGGATTTAAACTTCCGCCGCCTTTCATGTAAAGAGATTCTTTACCGTTTCCATCAATATGAAGAATCGAATCTTTTATGCCATATTTCAAATCTTCAGTCGGTTCAAGCAAAACAGCTGATGCAGCATCGCCAAATAAAATGCAATTGTTCCTATCTGTATAATCCGTGATAGAAGTCATTTTATCCGCACCGACAACTACAACTTTTTTATACCGTCCGCTTTCTATAAAACTGGTTCCTGTCTGAAGTGCAAATAAAAAACCGGAACATGCGGCTGATAGATCGAAACCCCAGGCGTTTTTTGCGCCGATTCTTTCTTGAACCAAACAAGCAGTTGATGGGAAAAACATATCAGGCGTAATAGTAGCAATTATCAAACAATCAATTTCTTCGGGATTAAGATTTACAGATTTCATTAAATCCTGAACTGCGAATGTTGCAAGATCACTTGTAGCACCGTTTTCAATTACTCTTCTTTCTTTAATACCCGTACGCGTAGTTATCCATTCATCATTTGTATCAACAATAGATTCGAAATATTTATTATCTAAAACTTTTTCGGGTACATACATTCCAACGCCGGTAATAACAGCATTAACTTTAGTTTTTGACTGCATAGGATTTTATTGCTTCCTCAAATTTTTGAATCAAATTTTTATCGTGCATTTCTTTTGCACGTAGAATCATATTTTTAATTGCAAGCGGAGAACTTGAGCCGTGACCGATTATGCTTATACCGTTCACTCCCAAAAGCGGAACGCCGCCGTGTGTTTGATAATCCATATCGCTTAATGTTGCTTTAAGAACAGATTTAACAACCAAAGCTTTTAATTTATTGATTAATCCCTTTTGTGCGTAACCTTTTATGCGGGATTTAAGAAAAGTTAAAACACTTTCACCGAATTTTAAAACTATGTTTCCAACAAAACCATCGCACAATACAACATCAACAGTTCCCTTCAGAATATCTCTACCTTCAACATTACCGTGAAAATTCAATCCAGATTCTTTTAACATTTTATAAGTTGAAAATGTAAGCTCGTTGCCTTTTGATTCTTCTTCTCCAACATTTAATAATCCAACCGACGGATTATCTATTCCATAAATTTCTTTTGAAAAAATAGAACCAAGAATTGCATATTCAAATAGATGCTGAGGTTTGCTGTCAACACTTGCGCCTGCATCGAACACAATACAGAACTTACCTTTTTCGGATGGAAAAGAAGCACCGATTGTTGGTCTGCCGACACCTTTTATTCTACCGATTAATAAAGTTGAAGCAGCCATCATCGCGCCGGTATTGCCCGCGCTGACGAATGCATCGGCTTTGTTTTCTTTTACAAGTTTTGCGCCTACAACCAAGGAAGAATTTGGTTTTGTTTTTATTGCTGTAGTTGGAGTTTCATCCATTCCTATAACATCAGGAGTATCGACAATTAATTTTTCATCAAGAATAACATTTTCTTCTTTTGCTGCTTGAAGAATTTTTTGTTTATCGCCGACAAGAATCAATTGAATATTTGGAGATTCGTTGACAGCTTGAAGTGCGCCAAGAATTTCGTGCTTGGGGGCAAAATCGCCCCCCATAGCATCAACTGCAATTCTACATTTAATGTCGGATTGAATGTTATTCATCTACGATGAGAAATTGAATTAGATTAGGATTCCGGAACAAACATGGATCTGCCGGCATAATACCCGCAGTTTGGGCAGGCTCTGTGAGCTAATTTCAATTCGCCGCAATTTGAACAACGGCTTAAAGACGGAACTGTTGCTTTGTAATGCGTTCTGCGTTTATCTCTTCTTGTCTTAGACATCTTGCGTTTCGGATTTGGCATCGCGTAACCTTTTATTTGTTATTAATAATCTTTTTGAACTCTCCGCTTATTACGGAGGATTATTCTATCTTTAATTTTTTAAGCGGGGCCCAGATATCATTTTCAATTTCTATCTTGCAACCGCAGTTCTTTTCATTCAAATTTGTACCGCACTTCGGGCATAATCCTTTGCAATCTTCACTGCAAAGATTTTTCATTGGTATCGCTAATTCTGCATATTCGTAAACATCTTTGCTGATATCTATCTTATCTTGTTCCGGCGATAAATACCGGAAATTAAAATCTTCAACTCCGCTTTCAGTTTTAGTAAATATGAATGTAAGCAGAAAATGGTTCTTTAGATTAGCAATATAATCTTGATTACATCTATCGCAAACAAAATTGCTGTGTGTCGAAACTTCGCAATTAAGTACAATTTGATGCGGAGATTTATCCATTTTGCAATCAACAATTACATCGCCAAAGAACAACTTTTCCAAACCAAGTTTAACGGCGCTTTCCGATAATCTGAATTCATGTACACCGTCTAAAAAATTTGTATATTTTATTATCATTTTAACAAAGAGCGAAAAAATTGGGACAAAATATATGCAGACCTCGCCTGATAATCAAGGTTTCTGCTTTTATTAATTCAAAACCAAATAAATCACTAAAACTAAGATACTTTGTTATTTTTGTTTCCACTAATAATATTTGTATTAAATAAATGGATTAATAGATGCTGATTTATGCTTCGCTTTTTGCCGCTGTCATCCCGATGTTAGTTTATCTTATCTTAATTTGGAAAATGGATAAGTACGAACGTGAACCGTTGGTATTCGTACTCGCACATTTTTTATGGGGTGCTTTCGGCGCTATTGCCCTCGGCGTTATAGGAAATTTAATGCTTGGCGACATGACGGGAATTAAAGACGACGGAAACGGTTCTTTGATTCAAACAATTCTATTCGCACCGGTATCTGAAGAAATTGCAAAAGGGGTCTTTTTATTATTCAGTGTTACTTCCAGAAAATTTGATAATGTAACAGATGGATTGGTTTATGGCGGCGCAATTGGTCTTGGTTTCGGCATGACGGAGAATTTTACTTACTTTATTTCTTACGGAAGTTCACCTATTGATTGGCTGTTCCTCGTAATTATAAGAACAGGATTTTCGGCAGTAATGCATTGTATCGCTACTGCAACATTCGGCGCTTTTCTCGGATTGGCAAAATTCTCATTGAGTAAGATTCGTTCACTTTACCCCGTAATCGGTTTGCTGCTTGCAATGTTTTTCCATTTTATGTGGAATGCAAGCGTTAGTTTTCCCAACACATTTTTATACGGTTTTCTTTTTATGATCTTTTTAATCGCTTCTTTTTTCGGCATATTCAGATTATCTATTTCGTACGAAAGAAAAATTATAATTAATGAATTAACTGAAGAAAGTAATCTGCAGTTACTTCCAAAAGAACACATTCCTATAATCAGCAGTCATTTAAGAATGCGAAAGGGCTGGATTGACGAAAGAATTCGTAAACAGTATTTTCGCTCTGCAATTAAATTGGCATTTGCAAAAATGCAGAGTAAAAAATCAAACGGTTATTTCAGACAGCATTATTTGTATGAAATAGAAAACAACCGGCAGACAATTAAAAATCTGTTCGCAATAATAAACGAGACATATTAATGAATAAGGTTGGAATTTTCGGCGGTTCTTTCGATCCGGTTCATCTCGGTCATTTAATTACTACACAATATGTCTTGGAAAAACGCGGACTTGATAAAATAATTTTCATACCTTGTAATATTTCACCGCTTAAATCCGAACAGTACTCTTCCCCGTTTCATCGTTTAACTATGCTAAAGCTCGCAATTGAGAATTTTCCGCAATTCGGTTTTTCGGATTATGAAATTTCAAAAGGCGATGTTTCCTATTCATACGATACTCTTTTAGAAATGAAGAAAACCTATAAAAATATTGAACTGATAATCGGTTTCGATAATCTTTTAGTTTTCGATAAATGGAAAAATCCGGATGGAATCTTTAAAATTGCTGATGTTGTCGTGATGAAGAGAAATGAAAGTTACGATCCAAAAACTGTGAACAAATATTTCGATAAAGCAATTATACTTGATACTCCTGCGATTGACATTTCATCTACAGAAATAAGGAAGCGTGTAAATAATAATATGCCGATTGATTTTTTTGTCCCCGGAAAAGTTAAGGAGTATATTCTAAAAAACTGTTTATATAAATAATTTTTCAA
>CAZRMG010000287.1:0-1037 GCA_964601095.1 uncultured Melioribacteraceae bacterium
GCCTTTTAACAAATCGCTTAATGTATCATAATTTTCTTTCGATACTTTAACATCATTAATTTGCGTAATTACATCCCCGATTCTAATTCCCTGTCTTTGAGCCGAGTATCCTTCAATCAAATCAACAACTGTTATGCTTTCTTCGCGCAGACCAACAGTAGCGCCGATTCCGCCGTACTTCCCTTTTGTAATTATATCAATATCTTTTTGCTGGCTGCCGTCGATGAAATTTGTGTACGGGTCAAGTGAACCAAGCATTCCTTCTATTCCGGCGAGCATAAATTCTTCGGGACTGATTTCATCCACATAATTAAGAGTAACTTCTTTATAAACTCGTCCGAAAATATCGATGCTTTTATTTATTTCGTAATAGATGTCGGTATCTTTCCTTACAAAACCTGAGAATAAAAGAACCGACGCAATAATTACGAACAATTTATTTTTTGTTTTCATTTCAACCTTCTAACTTTCTTAGACTTTCTACTTTGCTAATAATAATATTATGTATTTCTTCAATAGATAATGCGCCGTCAATTTTTTGAAATCTATTTTCTTTTTCAGACAAATAAAGATAGCCTGCCCGCACACGCTCATAAAAGTCTGTTTTTGTTGATTCAATTCTATCCAGTTCCACCTTTTTAACTTTCGACATCCTATTTACCATTTCATCAATTGTGATATCGATAAAAAATGTTACATCAGGCACTGCTTTGCCTATAACAAATTTTTGCAAATTAGTTACAAAATCAAGATCAATTTTTCTGCCGAATGATTGGTATGCAATCGACGAGTCATGAAACCTGTCGGAAATTACAAACACATTTTTTTCGAGCTCGGGTATAATAATGTCGTGTACAAGTTGTGCACGGCTTCCGGAAAAAAGGATTAATTCTGTTTCGATGGACATATCGGAATTTTTCTTGTCTAATAGAATGTCTCTAATCTTTTCCGAAATAGGAGTTCCGCCCGGTTCGCGGATAATACGTACCCGTTTTCCATTTTCAAATAAATATTTTTCAAGTAGTTGGACTTGGGTT
>CAZRMG010000287.1:1047-4119 GCA_964601095.1 uncultured Melioribacteraceae bacterium
CTAGTCCTTCAAAAGTAATAAACATGATTAGTATTGTTTGATGATATATTCCAGTTGTTTAGGTTTTACATCCGTTAAAATTGAAAAATGAGGGTATTCCACAACCGGTTCAATCGGTTCGCCGTCGCTTCGCATAATCGACCAATAATCAACGTATGCTTTAACGCTGTCGTTTGTAAATTTCCCAAGTATATTAATACCGCCTTTTAATACAACGCTAATTTTTGACGGATATAAAATTAATTCTTTAGACGAAGGTACATTCCGTATTTCAACAAGTATATCATCGAAAGACCGGTCAACAATTTTTTGAACGTCAACTTGCAAACTGCATGTATTTTGAGAATATCTAATTCCTTCAATTTCCTGGAACTTAAGTTCCTCGTTAAGTGGTTCGGTTACATCTGTAAATTCCACATAATTAGTCTTAATTGTATCAATACTTCCTAAAACGCTGGCCGGACCATAAATTTTTATTTGTGCTGGAAATAATTTTATATCTGCTGCCGAACCGAATCCGTCCTGATAAAGTATATTGAAATTTCCTGCAACAGCTACGGTTTTAGAAATAATTTTATCAACTTCGCATTCAACCTGCGAAGGTACAATTTCAATAACCTGTATTGTTGATGTTAGCCAAGTGTTGTTCTGAATTTCATCGCGCAAATCAATTTTGCGATTCCCAATTTTTCTATGTACCGAAACATTAAATTCATGCTCTCCGCCCAATAATATTTTAGCGAGTTCCCATCCTTTGGATTTTACGCGAAGGTAAATTTCTTTGCTCGATAAATATCCAGTGGTATAATTATCCGGGAGATCGATTAATTTCAGAGGTACATCTATAGTTGCTATGTATTCACCGGAAAGTGAAACCGAACCCCATAACACAACGGAAAATAAAATTATAAGTGATAATGGAATAATTTTTTTCTTCATGCTCAAATATAAAGAAAATCCCGCAATGCGGGATTAATGTTTGTTCGTTATTAATTACTAATCTATCTTAACTTTTCAAAATGCTCTCGCAGCTCATCCCTATTTGCACGCGAAATTTCCCTTCCTTTAATAGGGAAGTTTGGAAACGACCGCGCGAGGTGTCTAAGTTTATGAACATTCAATTTCGAAAGTTCTTCTAAAGACGGAATCTCTGTCGGAATCGATTGCTCAATTTCAACTTCCTCTTCGGATGTTTCGATTGGTTCATCGCTCAATTCACTAATAGCTTCGTTCCTCAGTGATTCAAGCCGGGATAAGGAAGAAATATTTTCGTTCTCTTCTTTAAGTGGTTTTGACTTTTTCTTTCGCAAAGTTTTTTCATTAATCGATACTTCAGGAACATCTTCCGGTGCAATCAAAACTTTTTCTTTGTTTTCGTCAACTGTTTGTTCTTTTTCAGAATCAAAAAACGATTCTTGATTGTCTTCACTTACAGTCTTCGCTTTTTGTTTTTTTATTTCGGTTTTAGGTTGTTGCGATTTTTGAGAAGTGAAGATTATGATGTCGTCAAGTTGATCATCAGGTCTTGGAATTACATGAGCCGAAACCAACTGTCCGACTCTTTGTGCTGCAGCGGCACCCGCATCAACTGCGGACTTAACGGCTGCAACTTCACCAATAATTTTAACGGTAACCAAAGCCGCTGTAATTTTTTCTTTGCTGACTAGTTTTACATTGGCTGTTTTTACCATTGCATCGGCTGCTTCAATTGCGCCGATCAATCCCCTTGTTTCAATCAGGCCTAACGCTAATTGCATAAAAATTATTTAGTACGTTTTGGGAGAATCATTTCTACATCGGAATGAGGACGCGGAATAACGTGAACAGAAACAAGCTCACCAACTCTCTGGGCAGCGGCAGCGCCTGCATCTGTAGCAGCTTTAACAGCTCCCACGTCGCCTCGAACCATAACCGTTACATAACCACCGCCGATTGTTTCTTTACCGAGTAATTCTACTTTTGCAGCTTTAACCATTGCATCAGCTGCTTCAATTGCACCAACCAATCCTTTGGTTTCTATCATTCCAAGTGCGTCAAGTGTCATGGATTTGCTCCCAATAATGTTTAATTAACGAATTCAAAATAATTTTTATAGTTAATAATGTCAATTTGATTATTTCTAGCGATCAATACTTCATTTTGCTCAAATAATCTTCCAATAAAACCGCAGCCGCATTTTGATCGATCATTGACTTGTCTTTTCTTTTTTTCTTTGAAGAAACTTTTTCTAAAATACGTTGTTGTGCAATTTTTGAAGAATATCTTTCATCAACTAATTCCGAAATTATAAAAAACCTTTTTTCTATTTCATATTTGAATTTTAATACGGATTCGGATACAATAGAATTTGCTCCGCTCTCTTTTACAGGGAATCCAATGATAATTTTCTCCACACTATACTCTTTAATTATTGATGACAATTTTTCCCAAATGGAACAATCATTTAATAAAGTAACTAATGGGTATGCGAAAATGTTTAACGGGTCGGTTACTGCAATACCAATTCTTTTTTCACCGAAATCAATTGCGAGAGTACGGGATTCTTTCAAGTTTACCTTTATTTATCAACTTCAAATCGTTCAACAGAATAAATGCCTTTGCTTTTCTTTAACCTCTCAATCAGCTTATTAAGGTGATCGAGATCTTTAACATAAACCGTAACCGTACCCCGGAATAAAGAATCATTGGATGTAATGTTAACGGATTTGATATTTGTGTTTTGATAAGTCGTTATACTATTTGAAATATCTTTAAGCAAACCGGGCATGTCTTCGCCTTTAATGATAATTCCCGCAACAAAATAAGCACCATTGGATTTCGGCCATGTTACAGGTACTACCCGGCTTTCACCATTCTTCAACATATTAATTAAATTCTTACAATCCTTACGATGAATTTTGATGCCTTCGCCGATTGTAACATAACCTATAACATGATCACCGGGGATTGGATTGCAGCATTTCGCATAAGTATAAGCGAATCCTTTTGCGTCACCCTCAACAATTATTCCGCCAGCAGTCGTACGTGCAATATCCGCAATTTCCGTATCTGTAAGCTCGAGCGCGTTTAATT
>CAZRMG010000287.1:4129-4494 GCA_964601095.1 uncultured Melioribacteraceae bacterium
ATATCCGCAAATTTATCAAACTCAATTTCTTGTGTTGATTTTTCCTCTTCAACAATCTGAGGATTTAATATTTCATCAATGTTTATTTTATCTTCTGCAATTGCCTGGTAGAAATCGCGGATGTTGTCAAATTTAAGTTTACGGAATAGTTTGATAACATCATCTTGAGAAAAGGAAAGTTTTAGTTTTTTGATTTTTCTTTCCCAAACATCTTTACCTGCATCAAATATTTTCTCTTCTTCCTTGTTCAGATATTTGCGAATATTATTTTTTGCTTTGTGAGTCTGAACAAATTGCAGCCAGCTTTTATTCGGGTGTTGATTTTTAGAAGTAATAATTTCAACTTGATCGCCGCTGTGAAGCAC
>CAZRMG010000288.1:0-4484 GCA_964601095.1 uncultured Melioribacteraceae bacterium
TCGGTGAAACATTTTTTATTGTGCCCGATTGGGATTCGAATTCAAAATACAAATTCCGCTTAAGCTGGAATCATATGCCTTCAAATTGGAATTTCGCTAACAGTTTCGGTACAAATGAAAAAATTCAAAATGTAATTTTGCCTTTATGGAAATTCAGATTTTCAATTTTTACCGGTGGTGATTTTAGAATTGTAAAGCGCTCAATAAATAATTTTCCCGTGTACATTTCTATTAAAGGGAAATGGATGTTTACCGATGATCAAATTGCCGATCTAATACAGAATATTTTAAAAGAAGAAAGAAGTTTTTGGAAAGATTATAATTATCCTTATTACTTAATTACAATATTTCCAATCGATGGCGGCGGCGACCAGGGCGGAACCGGGCGCACAAATTCTTACGCGTTGTTTTTATCGGATGACAGGATAATTGATTACAGATTAAAACGCGTAATAGCACACGAAACTTTTCATACGTGGATTGGCAATAAAATTATTTTTTCAAATCCCGAGCAGTTGTTGTATTGGTTTAAAGAGGGTTTCACTGAATACTATGCGCGTCTATTATTGCTTCGTGCCGATTTAATTTCGATGGATGAATACGTAACCGAATACAACAGGGTATTAGAAGCATATTATACTTCACCTTTCAGATACGAAAAAAATGTACGCCTTGTCAAAGATTTCTGGAGCGATATTGATTTAATGATGATACCGTACCAGCGCGGAGATATTTTTGCTCACAATTTGAACACTGCTATTCTAAGCGGTTCTCAAGGTAAAAAATCTCTCGATGATTTAATGAGGGAAATTTTACGACGATGTACAACCGAGGATCTTGTTCTATCAACAGGAAGTTTAACTGCGTTAATTAGGTATTACACCGACGATAATACAGTCGCGGAGATTATGCGTACTTTAAATTCCGGCGCACAATTAAAAGCTAATCCAAATGCGCTTGGCTCATGCTTTAAAATGGAAATTGATTCCTACAAAAGATTTTGGCTTATCGGCGAACAATACAATGTACCCGTTTACAATTTTAGAAATGAAGATTTGCTGAAAGATAAAACCTGCCTTGACTGGTTTAACGCAAAATAATTTTTCCCTTTACTACCTCAAACTTTTCCAGTCATTCCGGCGATAGCCGGAATCCATTAATCTGTTATTATTTGAATGCTGGCTTCTCACCTCGCTTTCGCGAGAGCGAAGCGGGTCGCCAGCAGGACAAATATTATTTCAATTAGCATTTTTTTTTAATCATTCCAGCGTTCTGTTTTGCTTTTTCGCCAAGGCAAATTTGAGATATTCAACAGCTTACTTTATTAAACCTTCAACAGAGTCTAACGCTTCATCAATTTTAGAAACATCTTTGCCTCCGGCAGTTGCAAGATGCGGTTTACCACCGCCCGCACCGCCAACAACTTTAGCAACTTCTTTAACAATATTACCCGCAAGAATTTTTTTCTCTTTGATCAATTCATCCGAAACGACTGTAACGATACCAACCTTTCCTTCCATTTCCGATATTAAAACTCCAACGCCGCTTTTCATTTTAATGCGCAGTTCGTCACCCATGGATTTTAATTCATCCATATTCGCGGCGTCAACTTTTCCTTTAAATACTTTAACACCGTTAATTTCTTTTCCTGAAGAAACAATGGAATCAATTCCTCCGAGTTTACCTTTTAACTTTAATTCGGCTAATTCTTTCTCAAGTTTTTTTCTTTCATCATTCAATTCTTCTATTCTTCGCTCTGCACTCTGCACTCTGTGTTCCTGTTCTTCAATATACTTTTCAACACCCGCGCCGGTAACAGCTTCAATTCTTCGTACACCGCTTGCAATGGATGATTCGCTGATAATTTTAAATAGTCCAATCTGTGAACTGTTATTAACGTGTGTCCCGCCGCAAAATTCCATTGTGTAATCACCGAATTGAACAACATTTACTTTCTCGCCGTATTTATCGCCGAAAAACATAAGCGCACCCATTTTCTTTGCTTCGTCAAAAGGTGTATCGCGGTGATGATTCAACGGCAAGCTTTCTCTTAATTTTTCATTAACAAGTTTTTCAATTTCTTCGAGCTGTTCATTGCTTACTTTTTCGAAATGTGAAAAGTCGAAACGCAGACGTTCCGGCTCGACTAACGAACCCGACTGCTGTACATGCTGACCGAGAACTGCACGTAATGCTTTATGAAGAAAATGAGTCGCCGAGTGATTGCGCATAATATCCCATCTTCTGTGCGAGTCAACTTCTGCAATTACTTCCATTCCAATCTCAATTTTAACATTTCCATCATTCTCAGCAATATGAATTACCTGACCGTTTACTTTTGCAACATCAATTACATTTAACTCTTTGCCATCAATAATTAATTTGCCGAGGTCGTCAACCTGTCCGCCTGATTCCACATAAAACGGTGATTTATCCAAAACAACAAAAGCTTTACCGTTTTCGTTTTTTATTCCTACAACATTTGCGGCAGTTATCAACTCTTCATAACCTGTAAATTCGGTTGGAGCGGAAGATGTTAAATTAAAATCGTCAAGTTTATCAACAACAATGTTTGCCCCCGCCATTTTATCTTTTGTTGATTTTCTCGCACGTTCTTTCTGCTCGTTCATCAATTCATTAAATCTAATTTCATCTATTTCAAAATCTTGCTCACGTGCCATTACGTTTGTTAAATCCACCGGGAAACCGAATGTGTCGTAAAGCTTAAATACATCTTCACCGGGAATCGTTTTGGCTTTCTCATTTTTTAGTTTGCCAATCAACGAATCGAACAAATCAATTCCGCGGTCGAGTGTTGCGTTGAAACTTTCTTCTTCTGCTTTTATAATTTTCTCAACGTTGCCTTTATTTGTTTTAACTTCAGGAAAGACATGAGAAAAATTTTCAACGACGACTTCAACAAGTTTATAAAGGAACGGTTCTTTCAAATTTATTTTACGGCCATAACGCGCGGCGCGGCGCAGCAATCTTCTTAAAACATAACCGCGTCCTTCGTTGCCGGGAGTTGCGCCGTCGGCAATCGCAAAAGTTAAAGTGCGTATGTGATCTGCTATTACGCGCATCGCAATATTGCTTTGCCCTTTTTCGGAATTATCGTCGGCGGGCAAATTTATATCGTAATCAATTTTAGATAATTTTGAAACGGCGTTTATAATCGGTGTGAAAACATCCGTATCGTAATTTGATTTTTTATTTTGAAGCACTGCGCACACGCGTTCGAAACCCATTCCCGTATCAACGTGTTTTGCAGGAAGATCGTGCAATGTTCCGTTTTCATCGCGGTTGTATTGTATAAAAACAAGATTCCATATTTCGATGCATTTCGGATCGCCGGCGTTTACATATTTGGGATTATCGTAATCATCGCTTAAGTTAATATGAATTTCGGAACAGGGACCGCACGGACCTGTATCGCCCATTTCCCAAAAATTATCCTTTTCGGCAAATTTTAAAATGTGATCGTGTTTTATGTCGGTTTCGCTTTTCCAAAGTTCAAGTGCTTCGTCGTCTGTTTTATAAACAGTAGCCCAAATTCTTTCTTTAGGAAGTTTCCAAACTTCGGTTAATAATTCCCACGCCCATTTGATTGCTTCTTTTTTGTAGTAATCGCCGAAAGACCAGTTGCCCAACATTTCGAAAAATGTATGATGATAAGTATCGTGCCCAACTTCTTCGAGGTCGTTGTGCTTGCCCGAAACGCGTATACATTTTTGAGTATCGGCGGCGCGTTTATAATCCCGCGAGCCGGTGCCGAGGAATACGTCTTTAAACTGATTCATTCCCGCGTTTGTGAATAATAAAGTAGGATCGCCGTGCGGCACAACCGGTGCGCTCGGTACAATTTTATGTTCTTTACTTTTGAAGAAGTCGAAGAACTGCTGTCTAATTTCGTTCGATGTCATAGTTCCAAATAATTTGTTTCAAAGTGAGGGCAAATATAATAAAAAAGGTCTTTCCGTTGTTAGTGGATCTCACCCTGTTTCCCTCCCCTAAGTTAGGGGAGGGACGAAGGAAGAGGTCTGAAGGAATATTTATTTTTTCATCAGTCTCGCCTCGTAAAAAAGCGAAGCGGGATTTCTGACAATGCAATACATTATGTACATCAATCCCGAAAAAAACTTTCCGCTTCAATAAACGAAGCGGGACAAACGGGATTTCAGCTCAAGCGACACGTCACTTGATCATCAACATTTTCTTGTACCGCGTTTGGTTGTTGAATGTAATTGTATAAAAATATATTCCCGATGCATTGATGCTGCCGTTCCAGGCAACCGAATATTTGCCTGCGCTTTTTGTTTCATCTACAAGTTTTGCTACTTCCCTGCCGAGCACATCAAATATTTTTATCTGAATATTTCCAGCTTCGGGTAAAGAATAACTTATTGTTGTCGTTGGATTAAATGGATTAGGATAATTTTGGTACAAAATGAAGTCGTTTGGTGGTAGTGCTTCCTCCTCGTATT
>CAZRMG010000289.1:0-4434 GCA_964601095.1 uncultured Melioribacteraceae bacterium
GTTCAAAACATGCTTGACCTTACCCGTTCCAACCCGATTGCAAATAAAAAATTGGGACAGTTAAAATTAACAATCGCAAAATTTTATAGAATAAACGGCGGCACTACACAGCGCCTTGGAGTTGTGCCGGATGTAAGTTTTCCTTCTTTATATTCCGCTGATGAATTCGGCGAAGCAGCGCAGGAAAGTTCATTGCCGTGGGATCAAATAGCACCAGCGCGATATGAAAAATACGAGGATTTGTCGAACGTAATTCCTCATCTTGTAGAAAGACATGAGAAAAGAGCGGATAGCGATATAGAATACCAGCTTTTAAAAGAAGAAGTAAATGAATTCCGGCAAAACAGGGAAAAGAAAACTGTTTCATTAAACGAGGATATCCGTAAAAAGGAAAGAGAAGAAGCAGAAGCAAAAAAGAAAAGCCGTGAAGAGGAAAAAGCAAAAGCACTCGGTATTAAAATAGAAGAGAAAAAAGAAGCGAATACCCAGAACACCAATTCTTCCGATTACGAATTAAAAGAAAGCGGCAGAATTTTGGCTGATTTAATTCTCGAAAAAATTAATTTACAACATCCTTCGGCACAATCAAGAAAATCAAGCGGTTTATAATTTTTACACGTAGAGACGCCATACATGGCGTCTCCTATGTTTTTGTTGGTTTTATTTTATTAACAATCCCGCAATAATTCTTCTGGATTTCTGCTCAAAATGATTTATCATTTGAGCATCAACATTTTCTTTGATTGAATAAAATTACCAGATTGTATTGTTGAAATATATATCCCGCTTGTAAGTCTGCCTGCATCAAAATTAACAGTGTAATAACCTGCCTGCTTGTTTTCATTTACAAGCTCCGCCACTTCTTTGCCGAGTATATCGTACACCTTTATTGTTACCAAACCGGCTTCCGGCAGTTGATAGCTTATTGTTGTTGTTGGATTAAAAGGATTCGGGTGATTGTTTATTGCGTATTCCACCGGTAGTTCTTTGGCTGCTGTTGCAGTTGACTCACTTTCGTTCTTTTTAGCCAAGCCCACTTCTCCGTAAACGGCATGCCAGGATTCATCGGCATATGTGCCTTCGGTTGAGTAATATGCTCTTACATCATATCGAAGCAAATCTACATATGAAGAAGTTTTTACATATTCATAATCAGTATATGATTGAACACCTCGCCCGACGGTTGCAAGTAATTGCGGGGTACCGTTTACTCAGTTATGTTTTACAATACGCCATATTTGATATTGGTTTACAGCAGTGTTTACGTTATCTGTCCATGTAATTGTTACGGGGCTGCCTACTGGAGAACTGCTTGCTACATTTTCTCCGGAATTAGATGGTCTGTGAGTATAAACAGCGGTATAGGTTCCATGAGCTGTTGGAGTAATCGAAGAACTAAATGTCTGCCCGTTTTTTACCCAATGAGAAAATGTACCTATTAAACCATTTGAAGAATATGAATTACCTGAAACAGAAATTGTATTTTGTTCTACAACATTTGCCGATGCGGGCGATGAATAGCTGCTGCCGCTTAAGTAAATAGTTGCATAGTTATTTACAAAAGATAGATTTCAAATCTTTTTAAGATCGGCTGTTAAAGTAATACCATTGTCACCACTTGCTACTGTATATGAATAATTACGCGGAGTTGCACCATTAATAGGGCTAACATTTTTTAACCAGTTGCTATTATTAGTTCCGCTTGTATTCCATATTCTATTATACCCATTACCATCGCTCTGATCTATCGCACCAACAGAAATGTTTTCGCCCACCATTTTTTTAACGCTTGCACTACTTGTACCGGCGGTTACTGTTGAACCTTCAAGATTAATGCTTCCACCCGAAAAATTATTGGCAGCATTAAGTGTATATTTAACATAGAAGGTGTGTGTTGTTTCGGCAGTTTTTTGAAAGTTATTATACCCTAAAAATCGTTCATACAATTTTATTGTCCATGTATGTGTACCGGATGATAATAACATTGATGTGGGAATATTATTGCCGATGTTTGTATTATTCCAATTACTTGCGTATGTCTGACCTTCGGCAGTTAGTTCAACATATGATGCCGCAGAATAAGCAGGTGGATATGGAGTTACTTGGCAACTCCAATAAATACTAACCGATACCTGGGAATTTGTGCCGGAACAAACGAATACCTGTCCATTATCAGGGTCGAAATCAACGGACTGGGCTTGCATGTTGATTGATAAAAACAAAAATGCCAATGAAGCAATAATGTACTTTTTCATAAGAACTCCTAAAATGGTTTTTGAGTTTTTAGTTAATTAATTATTATTGCAGTGCAAATAAAAAGCGCGTACCCCTTGGTATGCATAAGGTGAGCAACCTTAACTTTTATTCGCACTGGCCAAGAGAGTGTTGGCGCACTCTCTTGCCTTATAAAATTTTACTAAGTTTTTTCTTTACTCCTACCTCCTAATTTTGATGCCCATGAATTATATAATTTCTCCCTTTGATATAATCTATTCCGATAAAGAAAACATCTCTTTCAAAAGCCATCCCTCTTTGAACCGTCAAATTGGTTCCATAAACAGTAGAAAAATCAGTTCCATTGTAATGTACAATTCCGTTTATTCCTCCAATAAAAAAATCATTTCTGCTTCTACCGCAAATTATATTTCCGTTTATCCCGGTTCCGGTATTATCTTTCCAAAGCGTCAGTTGTTTATTAGAATATTTATATATTTTAGAATCTAGAGTCGCAAAAATATCATCACCAATTTTTGTTACAAAAGACCAGCCTGAACCCGACAGCAATTCTCTCAATTCTTTGCCGTCCCAGCAATATACTTTGGCAATAAAACCCGAAGGATCATATACCGTACCGCTCATAACCAGTGTTCCAGTCTTAGGTTCAATGGCAACGGTTTCAAAACTGACTTTTGCCTCTGGAACATCTTGAAAATTCCAGGAAATGCCATTGAAATGCATAATACAACCTTTCCATTTATTGGCATTATACAATTCGACATAGCCAACTCCATAAATACTTGACCGTGATAATCCATCAAAGTTATTAATGCACATCATATCATATCCGCTCATAACATATTCGCCAATTTGTAACCAATGCGCGCCATCGAATTTCCAGATAGTTTTATTTGAGTTCCCTAGCCAAACCTCATTACTTGAGAGACCAAATACTGCAAACGGATTAATTTTTCTCGGAATAGAATCACATCTCCATAGAACACCGTTAAAATGCCAAATACTTGTTGCTGTCCAACTACTAGGACCGACAGCCCAAACATCATCCGGCGAACTTCCCCAAATCCGACCAAGATATAAAGATTCTTGTCCCGGATTTATCGTATCCACCGTCCACACATAATCCCTTCTGCCGGGTTCAAGTGTTTCGGGGCCTGTGCCGTTATCTTTACACGAGTTTGTTATAATTAGCGCTGCTACAGCTATTATTAGAAATATTTTACTCTTCATTTTATATCCGTGTTATTTGTTTCATTTACTTTTATTGTTATACCAGGCTTATTATGAAATTAATTGCATTGGATTCCCGCCTCTCGCCTCGCTTTCGCGAGAGCGAAGCGGGACGCGGGAATGACAATGCAATTATTTTTCGGAACTACGGAAAATTTATTTTTGGAATTTAATTTTTGTAACCCCGCTATCAGCAAAATTGCTGTAGGTTAATTTCTGATCTGCTTTTGGATAGCACCTTATCCAAAGATGTGAAACTCAACGCACAAGTTTCGTTTGCAACATAAAAAAAACTTAAACTGTTGTCAAATAATTATATAATTTTTATAAACGACATAATAATTATTTAATATCAATAAAGACTTTTCTTGGGTTAATAATGAAAACAAACGCGGTTAGAATTTTGGAATCAAACAATATTCCGCATTCAACAATTAGTTATGAATTTAATGAAGAAGAAATTGATGCAGTTTCGGTTGCAAATAAAATCGGTTTGAATCCTGAAACCGTTTTTAAAACTTTGGTAGCGCGCAATGAAAAAAATGAATTAAATGTTTTTATAATTCCCGGCAGCTATGAACTTGATTTGAAAAAAGCCGCGCGGGCAAGTAATTCAAAAAAAATCGAAATGATAAAGGTAAAAGAATTACAGCCGCTTACAGGTTATATTCGCGGCGGTTGCTCACCGATTGGGATGAAAAAACTTTACCCGACTTTTATCGACGAAACGGCTCAACTGTTTGATGAAATTTACATGAGCGCCGGCGCAAGGGGAATGCAGGTTAAATTATCACCTAATGATTTGGCAAGAATTATCGACGGAATATTCGCAGATTTAATCTAAAACAGGTTTTGTGTACAAAAATAAAACGTTTAATGATTGCATAATCTGCTAAAAATGCCCGATTTTTGAATGAATTTCGCGTTTGTCCGCTTCAAGTATTTTTCATAAATTTGCACACAAAATTT
>CAZRMG010000290.1:0-4421 GCA_964601095.1 uncultured Melioribacteraceae bacterium
GCCATTGCTATTCCTTCAACCATTGCCATGTTGAAGCCATCGGATATCTTAAAAATTGTAGCACCGAAATAACCTGATATAATATGTACAAGTTCGTGCTTAAGTGTTCGTTCGAAACTATCGTAATTTAGAAATATTTGATTCGACCAAGTTTTAGCTACATCTGCATTGCCTGAACCGAAGAGCTTTCTTTTTTGCGTTACATTTTCAAATATGAATGAATTTATCTTCTCTGTCTTATCAAGCTTCAATTCATTCATTACTTGTTCATAATAGTATTCATGCAACAGGGCTATTCTGCCTAATTCTTTTTCGTCTTTAACTGTTGAATAAATGTTGAAATGTTCAGTTGTTGTTTTTTGAGGAAGGTTTTTGATAAGTCTGTTTTCATTTGTAGAAAATCCAAGTACAGGTTTAATATTGATAAAAATAAATGCCGATATAAAAACAGTTAAAACCGTCGCTGCTTTTATAATTTTTCTTTTTTTCATAAATCTTGGTAAAATAGAAAATACACAAACAGCAAAAATTATATTTATTAGTCTATACAAAATTAGAGGCAATTCGACGGATAGATCTTCATCGTAAATTGTGCCGGGTGTAAAACCAATAAGCGGGTTATAGAAATATATTTGCGGGTTGAAATATAATTCAATAAAACTAATCATTGGAAAAAGCAAAACTAATAACACAAAAATTACATATGAAAATTTCTTAGAAATAAAAAAAGAAAAGTATCCCAAAGCCGGGCCGAGCAAAACAGAAGGAAGAGTAATTACAAAATAAAAAAACATTCCATCTGTAAATGGACATGTTGAAAATAAAATAGTTGATATAAAACCAACAACAAAAGGTATTGTCGTAAACAATACAAATGCTATTCTATGATTGTAGAAAATTCTGTATGAATTATCGTTTTGCGAATGTTCATTTCGATAATATCTGACAGAAATTAACCCGGCAAAAACAAATACCAAAATTGAGTTCAGAGCCGAGTGTTCATAACCGAGAGTTCCAACAAGCGGCAGGAATAATAAAGACAAGTTTATTGCCAAGATTAAAGCTATAAGAACTATAGATAGTTTTTTATTCTTAAGCTGCGATAAAAAATTCAAGTTAAAATTCCGATGTTGTAATTCTTTCGATATCAGCGCCAAGAGAACGAAGTTTTTCTTCTATTCGTTGGTAACCTCTATCGAGATGATAAATCCGCAGAACTTCGGTAACATTTTCAGCGGCTAAACCGGCAAGTACCAAACATGCGCTCGCACGTAAATCAGTCGACATAACTTTTGCACCTTTCAATTGTTTTACCCCTTTTACAATTGCACTGTTGTTAAAAACTTCTATGTTTGCGCCTAACCTTACAAGCTCCGGCACATGATTAAACCTATCTACATAAATTGAATCCGTAATTGTGGATGTTCCGTTAGCAAGCGCCATAAAAGCAATCCACTGTGCCTGCATATCGGTTGGAAAGCCGGGATAAACCGAAGTTGTAACATCAACACAATTTATTTCGGAATTGACAGCATCAATTTCAATTTTATTACTACTTGTAGAAATTGCGACACCACTTTCCTCCAATTTGAATAAAACAGATTCGAGATGCGAAGAATTAATATTACTCAATTCAATTTTACTTTTAGTAATAGCGCCTGCAATTAATAAAGTGCCCGCTTCTATTCTATCGGCAATATTCTCAATTTGTACAGGCTTAAGATTATCAACTCCTTCAATTTCGATTGAAGTTGAGCCAACGCCATTTATTTTTGCCCCCATCAAAACTAATTGTTCTGCTAATTGAGTAATTTCAGGTTCAACCGCCGCGTTGGTAATTAGTGTTGTGCCTTTTGCTAACACCGCTGCCATCATAGCGTTTCCGGTTGCGCCGACAGATGAAACATCAAAATGAATCTTAGCACCAACAAGTTTATCGGTTTTAGCAATTATGTAACCTTCTTCAAGTTCAATTTGAGCACCAAGTTTTTTCATTGCTTCGAGATGAAGATTAATCGGTCGCGGACCCCAAGCGCATCCGCCGGGCATAGAAACTTTTGCATATCCAAATCTTGAGAGCAACGGCCCTAAAACATAAATAGACGCCCGCATTTTTTTCACATGTTCATACGGTGCAACCTGGCTGGTAATATTTGTTGTGTCTAAAACTAATTTATGATTCTCAAACTGTGATTTTACACCAAGTTGGTTGAGAAGTTTTATCATTGTATAAATATCGTTTACTTCGGGTGTGTTTAGAATAATATTTATACCCGAAGTAAGTAAAGTTGCAGGCATCAGAACGAGAGAAGAATTTTTTGCACCGCTAACGGCAACACTTCCCGATAATTTTTTGCCGCCATGAATTATAAACTTATCCACATCTTTCCTATTGTATTTTGAACATTAATCCGTTAACGCCAACTATGTATATATTTCCGTCGGGATTTACATCTACATCGTTCATATTTGAATAGATCTGCGATTCCACCAATTGCCATGTTTCACCTTTATCGCTGCTAATCATTATAGTCCCTCTGCTGCCGATTAAAATAGCATGATCTTCCGATAAAAATTTTATTTTCTGTAAACCGCCCAAATCCGGGAATCTCGTTTCATCCCACGATTTACCGTAGTTGGTTGTTCTTAGAATAAGTCCATCTCCGCCAACGGCAACACCATAACCGTATTTTGTAACATCAATAGATTTAAGATAATTATCAACTTTTATATTCTCATATCTGAACCAACTTTCGCCGCTATTAATTGTTTTTAATAATGTTCCGTTCCATCCTACGGCAAAGCCACGTTTTGCGTCAATAAATGCTATATCAAACAATACTTCGTTTGTATTTGATTCCGCTTTGTACCAGTTTACTCCACCGTTTGTTGTTTTAAGAATCAACCCGTTGTTGCCGGTTATAAATCCATCGTCATCATTAATAAATTTCACACTGAACAATGTGTGTCCTTTAGGAATTGTAATAGATTGGAGACTATCGAGGTAATTTAATGCATAATAAATTTTAGAAGAATCACCGACAATTATAGATTTACCATCTTCAAAGCTAAATATGTCGTTCAACGTTCCGGCAGTTTTAATCTGTTTAAGCGACCATGAATTCCCAGCGTCATTCGAAACGAGAACATTGTTGGAATCGCTTAGTATAGTTGCAAATTTATCATCGGCAAAAAAGATAGCAGTTAGGTTCCCGGTAGAATTACTTTCTATCTGTTTAATTTCAGTAAACTTGAATTTACTTTCTTCGTCGCCGAAAATGGATTTAAGACTTATCTTTTTAAACTTGTCAAGTTTATTGCTTGTAATTAAATCATCAACTTGATGATAAACAAAATATGTTAATCCAAGCATAGCAATAATAATTGCCGCGTATGCAAAAGTTGCGAGAGCTTTATATGATTTCCCTTTAGGTTTCTGTTCAGGTTTTTGAAAATATCCCGTATAAAGTTTGTTTACATATTGATCTAAAAGATTAACGTCGGCCAGCATAGCTTCACATGTTGCATATCTTTCAAGAGGATTTTTTTCCAATGCTTTTTGCAGAAGTTTATCTACTTGTTCAGGAATACCGTTAAGTTTAGCAGAAATTTTGGGGACAGTTTTTTTCAAATGTCCGTCCATAACTTCATATTCACTCGACGAATCGAACGGCGGCTGACCTACAATCATTTCGTAAGCCGTGCATCCAATAGAATAAATATCGCTTCTGTTTGTTACATCCGAACTTTTAATTTGTTCAGGACTCATGTAATAAACAGTACCCATTTTAGTACTAGTACGTGTTATATCTTTATCAAACAAAGATTTCGAAATGCCGAAATCCATTATTTTAGTAATGCCTTCTTTGTTAAGAATAATGTTGGATGGTTTTATATCTCTATGCACAAATCCCTTTGAATGTGCATAACCCAAACCAAGAAGCATTTGTTTTAAAATGTAAATAACATCATAAAGATTAAATCTTCCCTGCCGCTCAATTACCTTTTCTAAAGATTCTCCTTCAACATATTCCATTACAATCCCAAGCAAATCCGAATACTCAATAAAACCGTAAACAGCTACAATATTTGGATGAGCAAGTTTAGCTTGGTTTTTGGCTTCGCGTTTAAATCGTTCAACAAATTGCTCGCGGTTTTGCATTTGGGCGTTTAATAATTTGATTGCTACATAACGGTCCAACTTGGTATCGTATGCTTTATAAACGATTCCCATGCCGCCTTTGCCGAGAACGGAGACCATCCTGTAATTATCGATAAGTTTACCGATTAAATTTTCCATGCAGAGTATCTGAAAAGTTTATTAGCAATATAAGAATTATTCATAATTTGTAGCTTTATTCAACAAAACAATTAATTATTTTTAAAATCATAGTTAAAAGATCGACCTTATTTTTGATATT
>CAZRMG010000291.1:0-4404 GCA_964601095.1 uncultured Melioribacteraceae bacterium
CTTTTAACAAGACTTAAAATTATATCGATATCGTGAATCATCAAATCGAGAACAACTGCAACGTCTGTTCCGCGCGGGTTGAATTGCGCGAGCCGGTCTGTTTGTACAAACAAAGGATTTAATTCATACTTTTCAAGAGAAACCAAGGCCGGGTTAAATCTCTCGATATGTCCGACCTGCAAAATCAATTTTTTGTCTTCAGAAATTTTTACGATTTCTTCTGCTTCCCATATTTGTGCAGTTATTGGTTTTTCAACAAACACATGTTTGTTTTTTTCGAATGCTTTTTTTACAAGATCGTAATGAGCGCTTGTTGTAGCAACAATATCAACCGCGTCAACCGCATCAAGAAATTCGCCGAGATTCTCAAATGCTTTTACTCCGAATTCCCCGGCAACTGATTTTGCTTTTTCATAATCTTGATCATAAACTCCAATAAATTCGCAGCCCTCAACTTCTTTAAATAATTTTGTGTGGATTTTACCAAGATGCCCGGTGCCTATAACGCCGGTTTTTATTTTTCCCATGTTTCACCAGATATGATTTTTTTATATGCAATTATTTGATCGTAACCGCCTTTCTCAGTCGATTCATAAAACACAAAGATGTGATACTCATTTTTAGTTTCGAAGAAGTTACCTTCAAGAATGTTCCAATTAATATTTTTTATTTCGCCGTTTGCAATATCACCGGTTACATATTGATAATCGTATGCGCCTCGTTTTAACTGAACGGTAATATTCATCAGACCATTGTCGTCGAACATTTCGTATTCAGGTAGTACTTTCCAATCTGTAAATGAACCGACAAGAAAAATGGGCGATTTAATTTCTTCGGGAGAACGTAATTTAAAATTAACATTCAGGTATTCAGAATTTCGTTCCTTAAAATAGCTTAATTCGGAACCGCCGTTAAAATCATTAAATCGTCTTTTAAAGAAATCCGAAGTTTCAACTCCCGTGTGTTGCGCGTTAATTGTGCCGAGTGGAAAAAGATTAACATTTCTAAAATCTGTTTGCCTATACTCGTTGCCCGGAAGTAATTGCCTTGCAACGAAAATAAATTTATTGGAACCATTCCACTCATAAAATCGATCGAGACTTCTGGTTATTCTATCTACAACAACGGGCATATTTATTTTTCTGTTCTCAATAATTTCAATTTTTTTAAGTTGGGATTGAAACATCGAATCGGGCAAAATAATTTCTGTTCTAATTGAGATTCTTCTTCCAAGCGAAGGTTCATCGGGAATTGCACCTTCCAATCTTTCCTGCCGTAATCCTACTTTCAAATTTATCTTAGTATTTACAACATAAAATTTACCTTCGGCAAAGACCTGGTTTTCATTGTGGGTATCAACAATAAAATATTTCCATTTACCCGAAAAAGGGAAAGTAACATTTTGATTAGGGAAATTACCTTTATAATGAAAAGTTGCGCCGTTTACTCCTACGGGTAATCTATAATAATATAAATTGAATTCTGTGTTATAACCGGGATTTGATAAAAACGCATTATCGTAGGGCTGCCAATCGGAATCGCAAAATTTGAAAAGTATTTTAAAATCCGGCAAAGTACTGCTTAAAAGATCAAACTCGATTGTTAATGAATTGCGTGATTGGTCATTTAAATCTATCAAAGGAAATGAAGTTTGTTGATCACCTTGATAACATTTAAGCGAACGAATGTAAAAATCTTGTGCATTCATTCCAAAATTTGAAATGAAGAGAAATAAAATTATTGTTATAAAACTCAGCGTTAAGTTTTTCAAAACATTTCCACGCATTTTATTGAAGAGAATGGAACGTATATTTGATAAGTCTGATGATCGCGGGAAGCTTCGAGAAGCAAGCCGTCATCGTATGCCCCAATAAGTTTACCTGTTTTGAAAACAATTTCGTAAAACGTAGGATTGTCTTCTTTAGATTGCCCGTAAACCACACCATAATTTTCATTCATGGTTACGTTTAAGGTTTTTTCTAAGAATTGATTCCAATCTAGTTTCATTTATCACTCTTATTTATTGATAAGATTTTCATTAACGATGCAAAAAGTAGCCAAAAAATGTTTCTTTTACAATTAAGGTTATGAAAGTCGGGTTAGATTAACAATACAGAAAATTTTCTCGTGATGTTTTTTATATGAAGTAAAAAATTGGGCGGGATATTTTCAATCCCGCCGAGGAAATTATATTTGATCAACAATGATGTTGCCGCCGCTTGTTTCAAGATTAAGTTTTTCACCGCCGCCGTTGTATTCGGCTTTGTAACTACTTCTTGTAACTTTGTGTGTCCTCGAATTATCGAAATTACTTTCGATATCGCCGCCGCTTGTTTCGAGGTAAACATTTGCTTTAAATGTAGCAGGAAGTTTAGCATGAATTCTTCCGCCGGAAGTTCTTGCTTCAACGCCTTTGTTGGAACCTTCGTAAGATAATTCAATATCACCGCCGGATGTTTTTGCATAAATTTTTCCGTTTGATGATTCGATATTAATATCTCCGCCGGATGTGGATGCTTTCAAATCACCATAAGATTTTACAACCGAAATATCACCGCCCGAAGTTGAAAGATGCGAACTGCCTTTTTGTTTATCTATTACAATATCGCCCCCGGAAGTCTGTACATACAATTCACCTTCTGAATCGTTTAACTTCACATCTCCCCCCGATGTGTGAAGTTCGTTATTTCCTCTTAATTCCGAAATTGTAATATCTCCGCCGGATGTTTCAATTTCCGTGTTATAATTTTTAGGAAGCATTACTTCTATTCTTACATCAAAATTTCCGTTATTAAAAAAGTTAAACCACGACGAACTTTTCTTTTTGGCCAAAACTTTAACGCCGCTTTCTACCTTTTCAATTTCGAACCGCATCTTTTCTTTAGCCCTGCTGTTTCCAAAAATTTTCACATATGCTTCGTCTTTTTCCCAAGTTTTTACATAAATATCGGCGCCGGAAGCTTCAACAGTCAACATTAATCCCTGCTGTGTATTAATTGATCTCTCTTTAATTAATTTTCTTCCCGAAGCAAAAATTGTTGTAGCACTCAACAATATTGCGCTAATAATCAATAAAAAAATCAATTCAATCTTGCGTGAATTCTTTTCCATTACATAGTCTCCTTGTTTATTCATATTTTTAGACTGCATGTTTTAAGAAGAAGTTACAAATAATATTTATTGATTTAGACTTTCCAAAAATTAAAAGGTTGTAAATGAGCGGTTCATTGTTGAAGTATATTATAGTATTTATCGGCGCAGGCGCGGGTGGAAGTTTTAGGTATTTTATTTCGTCGCTCGCTTACAAATTTTTTCCCGCTATATTTCCCTTCGGTACTTTGATTGTAAATTTTCTCGGTAGCTTTTTACTCGGCTTCATAATATTCGGCTTAAGCGACAGAGAAATAATAAATTCTAATATGAAATTATTTCTCGGAGTTGGTTTTTGCGGCGGCTTCACTACGTTTTCCACATTCTCACTCGAGACAATAAATCTATTACGAGATTCTCAATTTCTTTTTGCCGGAATAAATATACTAGCTAATGTTTTATTAACTCTTCTCGGTGTTTATGCGGCTTATTTAATTACGAGGTAAAAATGAAACTCCAGGGCGATGCAAAACTTTTAAGAATTTTTATCGGGGAATCAGATAAAATAGGCGGTATTCCTGTTTACGAAAAAATTGTTATGGAAGCTCGTCAAAATCATCTTGCGGGAGCTACTGTTTACAAAGGAATAATGGGGTTCGGTGCAAAAAGTAGAATCCATACTGCAAAAATTTTGCGGCTTTCCGAAGACATGCCCTTGGTAATTGAGATAGTTGACGAACAAACTAAAATTGAAAATTTTATTCCGATAGTTGAAGAAATTTTTGAATCATCCCAAAGCGGTGGACTAATTACGCTTGAAAAAGCAGAAATAATAAAATATACTTTCTAGTGTTTATGAGATTTCCTATTCGAAAACTATATAAATCATCTCTACTAATTTTTGTTTTTATCTCCATTTCTTATGCACAAAATAGTTATACGTTCAAGCAATTCGGAAATGAAAGCAGAGATTTTATTAAACAACCGCTAAATTGGAAAGCCGAAGATTTAGCTAAACTGGGAATTATTGGTTTATCAACATATTTAATTTCCTATGGCGATGAACCGGTTAGAAATGAGATAATGAAAGACAGGTCTTTCTATAAAAGTATACCAATTGAAGCTGGCAGAATTTGGGGCGAAGCATACACAACGGGAATTGTTGCGGGATTATTTGCATTAAGCGGAATAAGCAATAATAATGGTGTTAATAAAAGAATTGCTTTTGAAACCACTCAATCTTTTATATATACAGGATTTACAACTGGAATACTAAAAGTATCCTTCGGAAGATCTCGTCCATATTTAGAAGAA
>CAZRMG010000292.1:0-2715 GCA_964601095.1 uncultured Melioribacteraceae bacterium
TGAAGTAATAAAATTATTGAGGGTGTAGCGTCTTAATAGAGGCGTGAGCTAAAAAGAATGAAAGGCGATCCCACAAGGATCGCCTTTTTTATTTTAAATGAACAAAACTGCAACAGATAAAAAAAGCCTTTCGTGTCATGCCGGATTTAATCCGGCATCCGATCTTTATTCTGAATTCTGATCTTTTTTTTCGTTAATGAAAAGTTAAGCGAGTAAATAGGTTTCTTGAATAGAGGAATAGAAAATATATATATAAACATGTTGTGTGAATTGGAAGTAAAGTCGGAGAAACAGTTTAAAAGAACATATTTTCTTTCATTAACCCACGGATTAATCCGTGGGTTAATAAGAATAACTAACGAAATAATAACCGTTTTAACGGTTTACAAATTAATTCACACAACGGGTTATAAACTATTTCTACCGAAAAGTTTGTCTCTATTTAATAACGAGATTCATATTGATACAAAACAGCGTTTACTAAACGGCGTTTTTGAAACGAAAAACATATCTTCTTTTTGGCATTTCAATTGCAACTATAATAACAGAACAATAAGTAGTAATTGACGAAAGCACACCCTCTAAAAAAGCTTTCTGGATGGCGGCGGTTATTTCGGTGAATGGTACTTCGGCTGGGCTGTTCACTGGGGTTTCCGCCCTCTTGTTTTAAAATTTCCAAGCTTCAATAACCAAGAAACAGACAATATTCAATCATCAATTGAGAAAACATAAATCCCAAATACTCATAAAGTTTTGATTTCGGCGTTTATTTGGAATTTGTAAGTCGTTGTATAATAATTCCTTAAAGGCAATTGGTAATTAGCCATATTTTATTTAATTTTGCGCACTTTCAAATGTAAAAGGTATAAAAGATGAAGCGTACATTTCAGCCAAGTAAGACGAAAAGAAAGAATAAACACGGTTTCCGCGAGAGAATGGCCACCAAAAACGGTCGTAAAGTTCTTTCACGCAGAAGAGCAAAAGGTAGAAAAAAATTAACAGTCAGCGACGAACGTTAATAAATGACGTCTGGTTCGAAGCAAAACGCAACGCCTTCGAATTCGCATTCTGAAAATCTTGTTGATAAAACAAACTTGTTTTCAAGTAGCGGTAAAGGGTTGAAAAAATTCGGACTATCGAAAAAAGAAAAAATCAAAAGCAAAAAAGAATTTGATCTGATTTATTCCGCCGGAGAGCAGCTAATTTCTCCTTCGCAAAAACTCAAAGCTCTTTATATAATAGATAGAAATTCCGGTACACCCGGGGTTAAGACGGCTTATGCGGTATCGCGTAAAGCGGGCAACGCGGTTTGGAGGAACAGGGTAAAAAGATTATTGCGCGATTCTTTCCGTTTAAATAAGGAACAGATTGTTGATGAGTGTAGTAAGAAATCGATAAAACTATTTATCGTTTTTTCACCGTTCACAATTAATAAGCGTAATTACGGAATGATTTTTTTGAAGGATGTGCAGGAAGATGTTGTTGGTTTGATGAATAAGATCAGAGCAAAGTTATAATATGAAGTATGTTTTTTTAAAGCTGATCAAACTTTATCAGAAATTCATTTCTCCGATGTTTCCGCCGTCCTGCCGGTTTTATCCTACATGTTCCGAATATGCGGCTCAAGCAATTACAAAGTACGGAATTTTTAAAGGCGGGTTAAAAGCACTTTGGCGGATTTTAAGATGTAATCCTTTTAACAAAGGCGGGTACGACCCGGTTGAATAATTTTTTATAGGAAAAAGAATGGACAAACAATCAACCTTAGCGTTTATACTTATTGGATTAATTTTAGTTGTATGGCTTTATTTTAATTCGCCTACACCGCCGCCGCAAACACCTTCAAAAACGGATACCACGCAAGTTAAAAGTGATTCGGTTGTAAAGCCGCCTGTTGAAGAAAAGAAAATTGTTGAAGAAGTAACGCCGGAAGAAACAACCCCGTTTGGAATTTCAAACCAGCCAGAAAAAATTATTACAATTGAAACCGACTTAGCCAAAATAGAACTTACGAATAAAGGCGCGAAAATCAGAAGATACTTTTTAAAGAAATATAAAACATGGTATCACAACGAAGTTGAAGACACGAATTTTTATAATCAATACGTCCAGCTTGTAAATACAAACAAGAACGGCGGCGATTTTAATATTCTTTTTGTTACAAAAGAAGGAAAACTTGTAAACACATCTTCGCTGGATTTTACAACTCCCGCTGATAATTATTACTATAAAGTTTCGGGCAAAGATTCGCTTAAATTTAGTTATACTTTCACGGCCGGCGACAACAAATCAATCGTAAAAGATTTTATTATTTACGGTGATAATTACGCATCAAAAGTTGAAGTTGAACTCAACAATATGCAGGATATTATCAGCAGTTACCGTTACGATGTTGTTTGGGCGGACGGGTTAAATTTTGTCGAAAAAAATTCTGTTGACGAAGCCACCAATTCCAACGCAAGTGTTTACGCGGGTGATGAACAAACTATTATTGATGCGACGGGCGGAGAAAAAGTTACAAAAGACATTAACGGTAAAATTGACTGGATTGCAGTGCGCAATAAATATTTTGCAATGATTATTTCTCCCGATAATCCGAGCGACGAAGGCGGGGCATATTTTGAAGGAACTCATATCAAAAATCAAAATCTTGATTAACGTGAATATTACAGTGCAAGTTTGAAAGTACAATTCAAAGGTGAGAGCAAACAGCGC
>CAZRMG010000292.1:2725-4392 GCA_964601095.1 uncultured Melioribacteraceae bacterium
CGACGCATTTACTCTTTATTTGGGACCAATCGATTATGATATTCTTAAATCTTACGATAGAAATTTTCAAACGGTTTTTGATTTCGGAAGTTTCTTTGGATTGAAATTTATTATCCGCCCGTTATCGGAATATCTTTTACTTCCGCTTCTTCAATTCATACATCAGTTTGTTTCCAACTTCGGCTTGGTAATTATCATCTTTACAATAATTATAAAATTTGCTCTTCATCCTCTTAATAAACAAAGTTTAAGATCGATGAAGAAGATGCAAATGCTTCAGCCGAAGATTACAGAGTTAAAAGCAAAATACAAAGATGACATGCAAAAGCAGCAGCAGGAAACAATGAAGCTGTATTCCACTTACGGCATTAATCCGATGGGCGGATGTTTGCCGATGCTTTTGCAAATGCCTATTCTTATTGCTTTGTGGAGTTTGTTAAATGTTGCCATAGATATTAGGCAGCAGCCGTTTATTTTTTGGATCGATAACCTTTCGGCACCGGATGTTTTGTTCCGTCTTCCGTTTAAAATTCCGTTATTCGGTATTGATGTTGTAAGCGGTCTCGCGCTTATGATGGGTATTACAATGTTTATTCAACAGAAGATGACAATTAAGGATCCTTCGCAAAAGGCGATGGTTTATGTTATGCCTGTTATGTTCACATTAATGTTTATGGCTTTGCCGTCCGGGTTGAATCTTTATTATTTTATGTTCAATTTATTCTCAATTACGCAGCAGTGGTATGTTAATCACAGGTCGAATGATATTGAATTAGTGCCGGTTGCCAATCCGAAAAAGAAGCAGGGATTTATGGCAAGGATGATGGAGGCAGCGGAAAAACAACAACAATCACAAAAGAAATCCGCATCCAAGAAAAGATAAACGCGCAGCAAAAACAGAATGCAGCGATCATTGAAATATATTTTTTTTCTTTTGTTGTTTTTTCAAACGTTTTTAACGGCGCAGAAAATTGATACGCTCAAATTAAATTACGTTGAAAAAATTCTTCCGTTCGGACTTATTGAAAAAGTACCGCACAACCTACCAAAAATTGGATTGGCCCTCAGCGGCGGCGGCGCAAGAGCAATCTCGCAGCTTGGTGTTTTAAAAGCTTTCGAAGAAAAACAGATCCCGATAGAATACATTGTCGGTACAAGTATGGGCAGCATAATCGGGGGTTTGTATTCTGCCGGTTATAATTTAACTCAACTTGATTCTATATTGAGTTCGAATAACTGGGAGGAGTTTTATTCGATAGAGCAGTCAAAAAGAAACGAACTTTTTGTTGATCAAAAAATTACCGAAGACCGCGCTTTAATTTCTTTTCGAATAGAAGGATTCTCGCTGGTGATCCCAAACTCCATCAGCTCGGGTCAGCGCCCCGCAAATTTTTTAAATCTTCTTGCTCTTAACGCGCCTATTCATGCCAAGGAAAATTTTGACGAATATCTCTATAAATTCAGAGCCGTTGCGAGCGATTTGGTAAACGGCAACGAAATAATTTTAGATAAAGCGCCGCTTGGTTTGGCGATGCGTGCAAGTTCAAGTGTAACATTTTTACTGCCGCCGGTTATAAAAGATTCGTTGCTTTTAGTCGACGGCGGTTTGGTTGCAAATATTCCAGCAAAGGAAACACGAGATCTCGGTGCAGATATGGTTGTTGCCG
>CAZRMG010000293.1:0-4387 GCA_964601095.1 uncultured Melioribacteraceae bacterium
AGGCAGTCTTTTATATTTTTTTCTTCATTGCCAGCAATTATCAATACAGAAAGTTTTTCTTTTTGATCCAAGTTTTATTCGCCCATAATTTTTATGATTAATCTCTTTCTTCTTTTCCCGTCGAATTCGGCATAATAAACTTGCTGCCATGGACCAAAATCCAACTTACCGTCAGTTACAGGAATTATCACTTCGTGGTGAACCAGCATACTTTTCAAATGCGCATCTCCGTTATCTTCGCCCGTGCGGTGATGCCTGTAATCAGATTTAAACGGTGCAAGTTTTTCGAGCCATTCATCAATATCCTGAATCAACCCGCTTTCAGCGTCATTCACATAAACACCGGCAGTTATATGCATCGCGGAAACCAATACCATTCCTTCTTTAATTCCGCTTTTGTGCAATGCTTTTTCAACCTCACCGGTAATGTTTATATATTCTCTCCGCTTTGATGTGTTAAACCATAAATACTCGGTATGACTTTTCATATAAATCCTTTCTTACTTACTAAGAAATAATTCATCTGTTTTTGCGAGACGTTCAGCTAAAGATTTTATAAGTTTTTTTGAATAGTCGGGGTAGCGTTTTATAATTTCGTCAAGTTCGCCTTCAACAATTAATACATTTGCATAGGTTAATGCTTTTATTGTTGCTGTGCGTGGTTTATTTAAAATCAAACTCAATTCGCCAAGTATAGTTCCGCTTTTGTTAAATTCCGCTTTTTTTTTCTCACCGCGAAAAATTCCTACATTCCCTTCAACAAGAATAAAAAAACATTTGGAAGTTTCTCCTTCCCTCGCAATTATTTCTTCTTGCATAAATGATTTCATTGTTGACATGAAAACCGCCTTTTAGTTTTGCGAAAATTTTAGAAGGAATTCCTTAATAAAATTATTTAACTCGCCGTCCATCACTCCCTGCACATCCGAAGTTTCCCAATTTGTTCTGTGATCTTTAACCATGTTGTAAGGATGAAAAACATAAGAACGGATTTGACTCCCCCATTCAATTCTCATTTTACTTTTTTCAACTTCGTTTTGTTCACTTTGCTGTTTCTCAACTTCAATCTGATAAAGTTTTGCTTTCAACATTTTCATCGCGTTTGTTTTGTTTTGAATTTGCGAACGTTCGGATTGACATGCAGCCACAACACCGGATGGAATATGTGTAACTCTTACCGCGGTTTCAACCTTGTTTACATTTTGTCCGCCCTTGCCGCCGGAACGGTAAGTATCAATTCTTAAGTCGGCAGGATTAATATCTATCTCAATTGTATCATCGACTTCGGGAATTACAAACACAGATGCGAAAGATGTGTGTCGTCTTTTATTTGAATCGAAAGGAGAAATTCTAACAAGCCGATGTACGCCGTTCTCAGCTTTCATGTATCCGTAAGCAAAATCGCCTTCGACTTCGATAGTTGCGCTTTTTATACCCGCACCGTCGCCGTCAAGCCAATCAACCAATGTCATTTTAAAACCGTTTTGCTCACCCCAACGCAAATACATTCGCATTAACATTTGTGCCCAGTCCTGCGCCTCTGTTCCGCCTGCACCCGAATGAATTGTGAGCAAACAATTTTTATCATCATCTTTTCCGCTCAACATACTTTTTAATTCATAATCCGAATATTCTTTTTCAATCGCTGAAAGTTCGCTGTCGATTTCACCCGTCAACGATTCATCATTTTCAGATTCGGCAAGTTCAATCAATTCGATAAGATGTTTATGCCGAGAATTTAATTTATTCCAAGCTTCAACCCATAACTGAAGCGATTTGGATTTTTGAAGCAATGCCTGTGCAGCTTTTTGATCATTCCAAAAACTCGGTGCTTCCGATTGATTTCGTATTTCTTCTACCTGTTTTTCTTTTTGATCTAATTTAAAGATAACCTCGAAGATTCGTTATTTTATCACCGTATTCGCTCAACTTTTTCAATTGTTCTTCGTACATATTTTCTCCTTTTGATGGGATTGGAAACTAAATTTTTATTCAATGCAAATTTACACTTCTATTTCAATACATAGCAAAGCACATTTGTAAGAATAAACTAAATTCTATGCATAACAGAAGTATCAATCCAATTGCAATTTGTTTAGAATTTGATTCGGAATTGTGTTTAAGTCATCTTCTGATGAAACGCTAATCCATTGAATTCTATCGTCTTTGCGGAACCATGTTAATTGGCGTTTTGCATAGCGGCGGGTATTTCTTTTTATCAATTCGACAGCACGTTCAAGAGAGATTTCATTTTCGAGGAATGACATTATTTCTTTATATCCAACCGTATTAAGCGCATTTATATTTTTAGAAAATCCCTTTGCAAGAATTTGTTGTACTTCTTTTACTAATCCTTCTTCAATCATTTTATCTACCCGTGCTTCGATATTTTTATACAAAACACTCCGTTCCCAATTCAAACCAAACTGAACAAAGTTATACTTCCTTTCCCTTTTATATTCTTCATGGAATTTAGAAATCGGCTCGCCCGTAATATGATAAACTTCGAGTGCACGCATAACTCGTTTCCAGTTTTGAGGAAACATTTTATCAGCACTTACGGGATCAACTTTTTTTAGTTCTTCATAAATAAATTCGTTGCCGAATTTTTCCCGCTTAAAATTTAGTTCTTCGCGGAATTCCTCATCAACATCAACAGAATTAAAGATCCCGTCTATCAGTGCTTTAATGTATAATCCTGAACCTCCGGCAACAATCGGAATTTTATTCTCCACAAACATAAATTCAATTTTATCAAGTGCATCGGTTTCAAACCTGCTAACGTTGTAATCGCAATCGGGTTCAAGAAAATCTACAAAGTGATGTTTTATTTTGGATAATTCATCTTCTGCTGGTTTTGCCGTACCGATTGTTAAGTACTTGTAAATTTGTCTGCTGTCGGCAGAAATTATTTCACTATTCAATTTTTGCGCGAGTGAAACTCCAACTTTAGTTTTACCCGAACATGTCGGACCAACGAGAACAATGATTATTCTTTCCATCCCTCTTTGCCTATAAGTGGAACGAAAGCAAAATAAGGAGTTTCTTCTGTAGTAAAATTATTATCTGAAATTTTTGTAATAATTTTCATCGTTTGAGATTTTTTATCACCGACGGGAATTATCATTTTCCCCTTAACAGCAAGCTGCTTTTTAAGATTTTCTGGAATGGTCGGGCCGCCGGCCGTAACTATTATTCCATCATAAGGCGCGAATTCGTCCCAGCCGATTGTGCCGTCGCTGCATCGTGCTGCAATTCGTAATCCCAACTTATCAAATGTTTTTAACGCGATATTATACAGATCAAAATTTCTTTCAATTGTAAAAACACGAGCGCCCATTTGATTTATAATTGCTGCTTGGAATCCCGAACCCGTTCCAATTTCCAATATTTTCTGATTCGGTTTCGGATCGAGTGCCTCTGTCATAAATGCGACTGTGTATGGCTGTGAAATCGTTTGTCCGTAACCAATAGGCAAAGCAACATCATTATAAGCATGCTGCTTCATTATATCCGGCACAAAAAGATGTCTTTCTACCTTATTAAAGGCTTCGAGTACACGGGGATGTGATATACCTCTTTTTTTCAAGATTTCTACTAAATCTTTTCTTTCTTGTTCAAGCATTCTTCAAATAAAATATTATTTTTGTGGGGCAAAGATAAAATTTAATTTCGTAATTATTATATAAAGAGAAATTTTAAATGAGTTTAGCTGTTATAGCCGGTGCGGTACTAATAATGTTCATGCGTATTTGCGATGTCACTTTTGGTACGTTTAGAACTATTCTAGTTGTGCAAGGGAAAAAATATTATGCTGCATTAGCCGGATTTGTAGAAGTACTAATTTGGATATTCGCAATGCGTTATATAGTTGAGCATATGGACCAAACAATCAATTTAATTGGTTACGCGCTTGGCTTTGCCCTCGGGAATATTTTCGGCATTACGCTCGAACAAAAGGTTGCACTCGGGTTTTCGCAGATTAATATTGTCTCTCTTCATCACACAGATCAAATTGCCGATAAGTTACGTGCAGCAAAATTTGGAGTTACAATATTACCGGCAGAAGGCAGTGTCGGAGGTGTTTCAATTTTGCTTGTAATCGTAAAAAGGAAACATCAAAAGAAAGTAATGCAAATAGCCGAATCTGTTGATAAGCATTCATTCATTACAATACAGCAAGCAGTACCCTACCGCGGTTTTACACACGGATCGCGGGTATAAAATTTTCTTTTACGAATTGTTGATATGTAAAAGGTAGAGTATTATATTTACACACGTTTTTTAAGAAGTGTTTGAAATTTTGATATGCGGGAATAGCTCAGTTGGTAGAGCGCAACCTTGCCAAGGTTGATGTCGCGGGTTCGAGTCCCGTTTCCCGCTCTCC
>CAZRMG010000294.1:0-4378 GCA_964601095.1 uncultured Melioribacteraceae bacterium
CGATGTTTATCGGAGTTTTTTCCGGCTACCTATTCCCAGGTATTGTTGATTTCTGGAATACTTTTCAAAGCGGAACAACAAACATTCCCATTGCTGCCGGATTAATATTAATGATGTATCCGCCGCTTGCAAAAGTTAAGTACGAAGAATTGGGAGATGTATTCAAAAATGTTAAAGTGTTGATTCTTTCACTTGTGCAGAATTGGATCATCGGGCCTATACTAATGTTTGTTCTTGCAGTTTTATTTCTTCCGGATTATCCCGAATACATGGCCGGATTAATCATGATCGGTTTGGCTCGCTGTATAGCGATGGTAATCGTTTGGAATGAATTAGCCAAAGGCGATACTGAATATGCAGCCGGTTTGGTTGCGTTCAACTCAATATTTCAAGTGTTGTTTTTTTCTATTTATGCGTATGTTTTTTTAACTGTATTTCCTTCATGGTTGGGTTTACAAACATTCGCAGTTGATATAACAATCGGACAAATTGCCGAGTCGGTATTTATTTATCTCGGTATTCCATTCATAGCGGGAATGATTACACGCTTTACCTTGATCAAACTAAAAAACAAAGAATGGTACGAGAAGAAATTTATTCCCAAAATCTCGCCGATAACTTTAATCGCATTATTGTTCACAATTGTTGTAATGTTTTCACTCAAGGGTGAATACATTGTGAAAATTCCGTTAGATGTTGTAAGAATAGCCATACCACTTCTGCTATACTTTGTAATAATGTTTCTCGTTTCATTCTACATGGGTAAAAAAGTCGGTGCGGATTATTCAAAGACAGCAACCTTGTCTTTCACTGCAGCAAGCAACAATTTTGAACTTGCTATAGCAGTAGCTATTGCAGTTTTCGGTATCAACAGCGGAGAAGCGTTTGCTGCTGTTATTGGTCCGCTTGTAGAAGTACCGGTATTAATTGCGCTCGTTAATGTTGCTTTGTGGCTCCAAAAGAAATATTTCGGTAAAGTTGAAGAAGGAACAATAAAAGTTCCTAATGTTTGTCCATAAATAATGAGAATGAAATCTTAGAATACTCTTACAATTAAATAGGATGTTGATATACTATGAACTGGAAAGAACAATATAAATCGTTTCTTTGGATGCTCGGATTTTTTGTGTTTGCATTCTTCATGCCGATTGAAACAGAAAAATTTAAAGGCGCTGTAATAGATGCATTTGCATTGGCAAAGTGGTACGCCCAGGAACATGTTTTGCTTTGTCTCGTGCCGGCATTTTTTATTGCAGGAGTTATAGCTGTTTTTGTAAGTCAAGCTGCAGTAGTAAAATACTTTGGTGCAAAAGCTAAAAAATGGGTAGCGTACCTCGTTGCGGCTGTTTCCGGAACAATATTGGCGGTATGCTCATGCACGATACTTCCATTATTCTCAAGCATTCATAAACGCGGCGCGGGATTAGGACCGGCAATTGCTTTCTTATATTCGGGTCCGGCGATAAATATTTTAGCCATAATTTTAACAGCAAGAATACTCGGGTTTGAACTCGGTGTAGCAAGAATTATTGGAGCAGTTTCATTCAGTGTAATCATTGGTTTGATAATGTCTTTCATTTATCGTAAGGAAGAAAAGGAAAGGGGCGATGCACAACTTGCGATGCCGAATGTAGAAGAAGCAAGACCTATCTGGCAGACAGCCCTTCACTTTTTTATTCTTGTTGCAATACTTGTTTTTGTTAATTGGGGAAAGCCTTCAAACGAAACGGAAGGTTTCTGGTATTTCATGTTTGCAAATAAATGGTTCATTACGGGTTTGTTCGGAATTGGTTTTTCAATTTCAATGATTTATATAATCAAAGTAAAAAAACTTTATGTAATACTTGGAACACTTGCGGTAATTCTATCGGCATTTTTCTTTTATGAAAATCCAACTATTCCTTTTGTAGTTGGAGTAATAGCAACAACATTAGCTCTCACATATTCCGAAGACGAACCAAATCAATGGCTCGGCGAAACATGGGGATTTGCAAAACAAATTATGCCGCTGCTCGGTGCCGGTGTTTTAGTTGCGGGATTTCTGCTCGGTTCAACCGATGGCAACGGCGGGATAATTCCAAACGAATGGATAGCAAAACTTGTCGGCGGAAATTCTCTATTCTCAAATTTCTTTGCTTCTATCACAGGTGCGTTTATGTACTTCGCTACCTTGACCGAAATACCTATTCTGCAAGGATTGATAAACAGCGGAATGGGAAAAGGTCCCGCGCTTGCTTTGTTGCTTGCGGGTCCGGCACTTTCACTGCCTAATATGCTTGTGATAAGAAGCGTGATCGGAACGCAAAAAACGGTTGTGTATGTATCGCTTGTTGTTATAATGTCCACGATAACGGGACTTATATACGGCTCGTTGTTTTAATATATAAAGCAAATAAAAAAGTTAATCACATTATAAATTTAAGTTGAGGTAAAAATGATTTCAGTAAAAATACTCGGCACCGGTTGCAAAAAATGTCAAGCTCTCGAACAAAAAGTCCGTGAAATTGCAGCACAAAATAACGTAGAAGCAGAATTCACAAAGGTAACTGAGATAGAAGACATAATGAAATACGGTATTATGATGACTCCCGGTTTGGTAATAAACGAGCAGGTTAAAAGCTACGGCGTAATTCCGAAGGATGAACAAATTATTAACTGGCTGAAGGAAAACTAATATGAAATTATATCGAATAGTATTGTTGTTTTTTGTTGTGCTTATAACCGGCTCTATTTTCGGTCAATCAAAACCAAAGATAACATTTGTTGAACTCGGTTCGGTTAATTGCATTCCGTGTAAAAAGATGCAGCCCGTTATGAAAGCGATTGAAGAAAAATACGGTGATGAGGTAAAAGTAATTTTTTATGATGTGTGGACTGCCGAACAAAAACCGTATGCCGAAAAATACAAAATAAAGCTAATTCCAACTCAAGTATTTCTTGATGAGAACGGTAAAGAGTTTTTCCGTCACGAAGGTTTTTATCCTGAAAAAGAAATTGATAAACTTTTGCAAGGTAAAGGACTAAAACCAAAGAAGTAAAAAAAGGATTGGATACCCGCTTTCGCGGGTATGACAAGCAATTGGATAAGATATGATTGATACAATATTTATATCACTATACGACGCAATGAACGGCGCGGTGTGGCTAGCTTTACTTGCGTCTTTCGGTTGGGGTGTTTTATCCATATTACTTTCTCCGTGTCATTTATCGAGCATACCGCTCGTTATTGGTTATATTAGTTCGCAAGGGAAAATATCGATTGGCAGGACTTTTAATATATCGCTTATTTTTTCTGTCGGCATATTATTAACTATTGCTCTCATTGGAGTAATAACCGCGTTGCTCGGTAGAATACTAGGCGATGTTGGGATTTACGGGAATTATTTTGTTGCATTAATATTTTTTATAGTCGGACTTTATTTATTAGATATAATAAAACTTGATTGGAATACGGCTGCATTAAAGAAAACAAAGTCAAAAGGATTATTGGCAGCGTTAATTCTTGGATTATTATTTGGAATTGCTCTTGGTCCTTGTACTTTCGCATATATGGCTCCGGTACTTGGTGTTGTATTTCAAACCGCACAGACAAATTATTTTCTTGCAGTAATGTTTTTATTGGCATTTGGAATTGGTCATTGTGCTGTTATTGTCGGAGCTGGAACTCTTGCCGGAAAAGTACAGAAGTATTTAAATTGGAGTGAGGATTCAAAAACAATTTTGTGGATAAAAAGAGTTTGCGGAATACTCGTTATACTTGGCGGTATTTATTTAATATATAGTGTGTATTGAAGCATGACTATTCGGAAAATTATGTAATCTCAAACTTGTTGTGCAATGAAGTTAATTAACCGAATAATTCGTTTTAATATAAAGCAACAACATGTTTGCCTTCCTATTTTATACAAAGTTGTTCAATTATAGTGCTTTCGCAATGTGGTTAATTAATAATCAAAACTGGCTATTATAGGACTCCAATCTCTATTATTATTAAAAGAGAAAATTAGTTGTATTCTAAAATCCCGCTGTTTTATCAAAACAAATTGAGAAAATTGGAATGGGGGAAACATGCATTTATTACTTTTAGTAAATATAGTTTCAAACAAGTATTCTCAATCAATTTCATCAAAAAAAATTCTGCTATTAAAGAGAGGTCGTTTTAACAATCGGTCAATTAGAGTTTATTCTGAAGACTAAAGGAAGGAAATAGAATGAAACGTGTTATGATTTTTGTTTTTTCATTTGTGTATATCAATAGTTTTTGCCAAGAATATTCAAAAAGTTGGAAAGATTTGAATTACGCAGGCGACGATAAAATTTATCACATGTTGGATATTTATTTGCCGAAAATTGAAAAGCCGAAATATCCCGTTGTAAT
>CAZRMG010000295.1:0-512 GCA_964601095.1 uncultured Melioribacteraceae bacterium
TACTTCGCCGTCAATTGCTCTTCCTACAGTATCGGAAGGCCCGCCGAGGCACGCTGCGCACGATGACTGCGCGATTTCACATCCCGCATTTTGGAAAATTTGCTTTAATGAAATTCCGCTAATTGTTTCTTCTTCCAATTGCTGCGCGATTAAAGTGCTTGCCGGAACTATGAATGTCGGCACTTTAACTTGATTACCAAAAATAATTTTTGCCGCATTTACAAAGTCGGAAAGTTTTCCACCTGTACACGAACCTATATAACATTTTGTAAGTTTAGTTCCTTGAACATTTCTAACTGTGTCGCGGTTATCCGGGCTGTGCGGTTTAGCCACGAGCGGTTCCAACTTTGAAGCATCGTATTTATAAACCGATTTGTATTTAGCATCGGCATCACTTTCAAAAATCACATACGGTTTGTTTGTTCTTTCCTTCACATATTTTTCGGTAATTGCATCAGCTTTAATAATTCCGTTCATCGCTCCTGCTTCGATAGCCATGTTTGTTAGAGTCA
>CAZRMG010000295.1:522-2109 GCA_964601095.1 uncultured Melioribacteraceae bacterium
CGAATACAGCCGCGCCATCAAATTCCAAAGCGCGATATGTACCGCCGTCTGTTGTAATATCCCCGAGTACTTGAAGAATCAAATCTTTTGCTGTTATGTATGGCGGAAGTTCTCCATCAAAAATAAATTTTAAAGATTCAGGAACTTTCTCCCAAATTTTTCCGGTACCAAGAATAAAAGCCGCATCTGTATTTCCAACGCCGGTAGAAAACATTCCGAATGCGCCGGACGTACATGTGTGAGAATCCGTTCCGAAAAGCACTGTGCCTGGAAGGTTGTAACCTTCTTCAGCCAGTGCGATGTGACAAACACCTTTGTACCTGTCTGTACCAACATCATAATAATTCGGAACGTTATACTCTTGTGCAAACTCGCGTAAAATATTTACGTTTCTATTTGCCTGTGCATTTGCTGTAAAGATGTAGTGATCGGGAAATATCACAAGTTTTTCTTTATCCCAGATTTTTGCTTTATCGCCGAATTCGCGTTTCCAAATTCCGATTGTAGGCGGCCCGCAAACATCGTGCGTCATAAGAACATCAACATTCATCCAAATATTTTCACCGGGATCAACATGATGACGTCCCGATGCTTTCGCTAAAATTTTTTCTGTTATTGTCATTCCCATAATTTATCCTTTATATAACTTCAGATACTTTTTCATTTTCCGAAATGTGTTCTTCTTTCGAGTACAATACTTTTTGATTCAACGCGCTGAGATACGATTTTGCACTCGCTTCAATTATATCGGTGGAAATTCCTCTCCCGGTAAAAGATCTTTCACCACTACGAATTCTAACAAGAACTTCGCCCATTGCCTGTCTGCCTGAAGTAACCGAACGAACCTGGTATGATTCCAATTCGGATTTTAACGACAGCGCTCTTTCGATAGCGTTGAATACTGCATCAACCGGTCCATCGCCGGTAGCGGTTTCTTCGTAAACTTTGTCACTCATTTTTATTCTAACAACTGCATTAGGAATTGAATTCGTACCCGCATGAATTTGCAGATAAGTTAATTCATAAGTCTCATCGCGTTTTTGAATTTCATCGCCCATTAACATTCTTAAATCGTCATCGAATACTTCTTTCTTTTTGTCGGCGAGTTCTGTGAAAGCGTCGTACACATTTTGAAGTTCTTCTTCTTTAATTTTATAGCCGAGTTGTTCGAGCCGTACTTTTAAACCGTGTCTTCCCGAATGTCTTCCCAAAACAATTTTACTCATGTTGATGCCGACACTTTCGGGAGTCATGATTTCGTAAGTTTCCCGGTTTTTCAAATAACCATCTTGGTGAATACCAGATTCATGCGCAAAAGCATTTTCGCCAACTATTGCTTTGTTGCGCTGAACCATCATTCCCGTAAAAGCAGAAACCATTTTGCTTGTGTTGTAAATTTCCTGCGTATTGATTTTTGTAAAATATCCGAGTAAATCTTTGCGGACATTTAAAGCCATTACAAGTTCTTCGAGCGAAGCATTGCCCGCGCGTTCACCGATCCCGTTAATTGTACATTCAATTTGCCTTGCACCGTTTTGAATAGCAGCAATTGAATTAGCAACTGCCAAGCCAAGATCGTTATGGCAA
>CAZRMG010000295.1:2119-2372 GCA_964601095.1 uncultured Melioribacteraceae bacterium
GCTTATGATTGCTTTATCAATGTTTGAAACTCTCCTTTTTAACTCTGCAATTTTGTTCCCGTATTCAAACGGTAAAGTGTAGCCGGTTGTATCGGGAATGTTTACAGTCGTTGCACCGGCGGCAATTGCAGTTTCAATTACATCAGCCAAATACCCGATATCGGTGCGTCCGGCATCTTCGGCAGAAAACTCAACATCATCAGTAAAAGTTTTTGCGTAAGTAACGGCATCGTGCGACATTTGAATAATTGTC
>CAZRMG010000295.1:2382-4367 GCA_964601095.1 uncultured Melioribacteraceae bacterium
TCTTTCTTTTTTCTTCGAGAGTTTTGCCGTACCGCTCGTGCCCGAATTTTCCCATTATGTGATAATCCGAAGTGCTTGAGAAAGTATGAATTCTTTTTCTCGGCGCACTTGCCAACGCATCCGCCGCAGATTTAATATCTTTTTCATTCGCACGGCAAAGTCCGGTTATAATAGCATCAACATCGTCGGCAATTCTTTTAACTGCTTCGAATTGCGCGGGTGATGAAACTGGAAATCCTGCTTCGATTACATCAACTTTCAATTTCGCAAGCTGGTGCGCGATCTCAACTTTTTCGTGCACATTCAACGATGCACCTGGCGATTGTTCACCGTCGCGCAAAGTCGTGTCAAAAATTAAAATTCTATTTTCTTCCATTTTATTACCTCAAATTTTTTCTGTTGATAATTCAACATCAATTTTTCATTTATGTCTTTGCGATCACGATTTATCGGGAGAAGCAAACTAAATTTATTTTAAGATTACATCGTTATTACATTACTCGCAATGACATTTCTATTAAAGCGTGAAAACATTCAACGCTTCCTTCGCAAATATTTTTTCGAATTCCTCGATAATACTGTTTGTCATTTCATCGGTCGAAACAACATTATCATTTTGTTTAGAGATATCTTTTGTTCTGAAACCTTTCTCCAAAACGTTTTCGATTGCGGTTTCCAAAACTTCCGCAGCTTTATCCATTTGGAATGAATATTTAAGCATCATCGAAACAGAAGAAATAGCAGCAATAGGATTAGCCATATTTTTTCCGGCAATATCCGGAGCGCTGCCGTGCACTGGTTCATATAGTGCATATTTAGAACCGAGGCTCGCGGAAGGCAACATGCCCAAACTTCCGGTTATCATAGCGGCGATGTCGCTCAAAATGTCGCCGAACAAATTTGATGTAACTACAACATCAAACTGTTTCGGGTCGCGGACAATTTGCATCGCGGCATTATCCACGTACATGTGGCTTAACTGCACATCGGGATAATTTTTATGAACCTCGATTACTACTTTCCTCCAGAACTGAGAAACCTCGAGAACATTTGCTTTATCAACAGAGGTAACTTTTTTATTTCTCAATCGTGCCAATTCGAAAGCCGAACGTGCGATACGTTCAACTTCTTCCTTGGAATAAATCATTGTATTAAAACCTTTTTCGTCATCGTAGCCGCGCGGTTGACCGAAATATATTCCGCCGGTTAATTCGCGTACGATCATGACGTCGGTTCCTTTTAAAACTTCGTCTTTCAAAGATGAATATGAAAGCATGGGAGTGTAAACTTTTGCGGGACGAAGATTTGCATAAAGTCCAAGTGCTTTGCGAAGTTTTAGCAATGCCGCTTCGGGTTTTAAATTGTGAGGAAGATCTTCCCACTTCGGTCCGCCGACAGCGCCGAGGAAAACGATATCTGAATTATAACACTCGCTTAAAGCTTCATCGGTCAACGGATTTTTGTACGCTTCGTACGATGCGCCGCCGATTAGTTGAGTGTTGAATTCAAACTCTGTGTTGAATCTTTCTCCAACCAATTTTAAAACTTTAACTGCTGCATTAGTAACTTCGGGACCAATCCCGTCACCGGGCAAAAGAGTAATTTTATACATCGTTTTCTCCATACTTTCTTTTAACAGTTCATTTGTCATTTCGAGTCTGAAGAACGAGAAATCTTAAAAGCAAATTTGTTAGAAAGATTTCTCAGTCGCTTAAAAACGCTCCTTCGAAATGACAGTAATAAATTATTTTTTAATCAACCAGCTCATCATGCTTCTTAATTGCGAGCCAACTTTTTCAATAGGATGATTTTTATTTTCTTCTCTTAATTTGTTTAATAACGGCTGACCGTTTTTATTTTCATTAATCCATTCTTCGGCAAATTTACCGCTTTGAATTTCATCCAAAATCTTTTTCATTTCCTTTTTACTTTCTTGAGTAACAACCCTGCTTCCGCGTGTCATTCCTCCGTACTCGGCAGTGTCG
>CAZRMG010000296.1:0-4329 GCA_964601095.1 uncultured Melioribacteraceae bacterium
CATCAAATATTCTTAAAGATTTTACAGCAATATATACTTCCGAAGCAGTACAAAAATTAATAGACGAAGACGCGATAATCATCGGCAAAACAAGCTGCGATGAATTTGCTATGGGTTCATCGAACGAAAACTCGGCATTCGGACCTGTATTAAATCCGCATGATAACTCACGTGTGCCCGGTGGTTCAAGCGGCGGCTCTGCCGTTGCGGTAGCAGCCCACCTTTGCGATGTAGCGCTTGGAACCGACACCGGCGGCTCTATTCGTCAACCGGCGGCATTCTGCGGTGTGTACGGCTTAAAACCCACCTACGGAAGAGTTTCACGTTATGGTTTGACTGCTTTCGCATCATCCTTCGATACTATCGGTCCTTTCGCAAATTCAATTGAAGACACTGCTTTAGTTTTAGAAGTAATATCAGGTTTCGACGAAAAAGATTCTACAAGTCAAAATACACCGGTTGATAAATTTTCACAAAGCGTTTCTTCAGATAAAAAATTCAGAATTGGTATTCCACCCGAATGTTTCGGCGAAGGTTTGAATGAAGAAGTTAAATCGGCAATCCTAAATAAAATTGAGCAATTTAAAAATGCCGGGCACGAGATTGTAGAGATACATCTTCCCCACACCGATTACGCGATTGCAACATATTATATTTTAACAACTGCCGAGGCATCTTCAAACCTTGCACGTTACGACGGCGCACACTACGGATTCCGTTCACAAGAATCGGGTGATTTAATCGGCTCATACACAAATTCAAGATCTGAAGGTTTTGGCAAGGAAGTCCAGCGAAGAATTATGCTCGGTACATATGTTTTATCTGCTGGATATTACGATGCATATTACCGCAAAGCTCAAAAAGTGCGCAGACTATTAAAACAAGATTTCGACGAAGCTTTCACCAAAGTTGATGTCATTCTAACTCCAACAACTCCAGATGTTGCTTTTAAAATCGGCGAAAAATCTAACGACCCTCTTCAAATGTATCTTGAGGATATTTACACAACTTCCGCAAATCTTGTTGGAATTCCCGGTATAAATATTCCTATCGGAAAAAACAAAGAAGGCATTCCAATTGGAATGCAGGTAATGGCAAATCAATTTGATGAGTTGAAGCTTCTACAATTCTCAAAATCAATTAAATAAATATTTACTCATTCTGCCGAAAAACTTCACTATTGAGTGGAATTATCAGTTTATGGATTCCTGCTTACGCTGGAATGACAACTAAAAAATCCAACGTAGTCATTTAGATTTAATAATCTACATTTCGATTCATGTTTGACAATAACTATAATTTTATCAAGTATATTTCCGCCCTCTTTCTTAATTTTAGCAAGTCTAATTTCGAAAATAAATATAGGTATAAATATGAGCATTCTTCTCGATAAAAAAACTCGAGTAGTAGTTCAAGGCATAACGGGTGGTGAGGGATCATTTCATACAAAACAGATGATTGAATACGGCACAAACGTAGTTGCCGGTGTAACACCAGGCAAAGGCGGGCAGAAATTTGAAGATACACCCGTGCCAATTTTTAATACTGTTTCCGAAGCTGTAAAAGAAGCCAAAGCCGATGCATCGGCAATATTTGTTCCCCCGGCATTTGCAGCAGACGCAATACTCGAAGCAGCGGATGCAGGAGTAAAATTAATCGTGTGCATCACCGAAGGTATCCCCACAAAAGACATGATTAAAGTTTACAATTCAATTCAAAATAAAAATGTTAAGTTGGTCGGTCCTAACTGTCCCGGAGTAATTTCGCCGGGCAAAGCTAAAATTGGTATTATGCCGGGCTTCATTCACAAACAAGGAAAGATCGGTGTTGTATCGCGCAGCGGAACATTAACATACGAAGCGGTAAAACAATTAACTGATCTTGGAATCGGTCAATCTACTTGCGTTGGAATAGGCGGCGATCCGATAATCGGTTCGCGCTTCATCGATGTAATAAAATTATTCAATGATGATCCGGGAACAGAAGGCATTATAATGATTGGCGAAATCGGCGGAAGTGCCGAAGAAGAAGCCGCAGCTTTTATAAAGAAAAATGTGAAGAAACCTGTCATAGGTTTTATTGCGGGAAGAACAGCTCCTCCGGGAAGACGCATGGGTCACGCTGGCGCAATCATTTCGGGCGGCAAAGGTACTGCTGCAGAAAAAATGGCATCGATGAAGAAAGCAGGAATTTATGTTGTTGAATCCCCCGCCGAAATTGGTGCAACAATGAAAAAAGCTTTGGATAAATTGAAAGCAAAAGTTCAAAAAACAAAACCGGCTAAAAAAGCTATTAAGAAACTTGTGAAAAATGTTGAAGCCAAGAAAAAAGTTGTAGTGAAAAAGAAAGTTGTTTCTAAAAAGAAAAAATAAATTTTTGTATAAATAATATTCTTAATATGGAGGAATAAATTGAGCAACAAAACACTCGCGATTCTAAAACCGGATTGTGTCCGTAAAAATTTAATTGGAAAAGTTGTAGCGCAAATACAAGATGCAGGATTCAAAATAAACTGCATGAAGATGGTGAGATTAACACAGAACACCGCAAAAGGATTTTATGAAGTTCACAAAGAAAGGCCGTTCTTTAATGATTTGATTGTATATATGACTTCCGGTCCATGCGTTCCTATAGTTTTGGAAAAAGAAAACGCGGTTGAAGAATTCCGTAAACTTATCGGTGCTACAGACCCGACAAAAGCTGCCGATGGAACTATAAGAAAATTATATGCAGCAAACATCCAGGAAAACATTGTTCACGGTTCCGATTCCGATGAAAACGCAGCAAAGGAAATTTCGCATTTCTTTTCAAGAAAAGAACTTCTCGAAATTAACGGCTGGCAATAAATTATTTAACAAGCCGTTGAATAACGGCTTTATTTTTTATCAAACCAAAGTGGCTAAAAATGAAAAAGAAAATTCTATTATTTACAATTTTTGCTTTTGCATTATTGATTTTTACATCATGCGGAGATTCAAAATCATCGCTTCCTGAAAAAATTGATCTTACTTACAAATTTGAAAAGGGAAACAAATTCAAATACAAATTAACTACTATTCAAACTTCCGAAGAGCAAATTCAAGCTGATTCAACAATTAATGTCAGTTCAAAACAATCTGATTCTTTCATAATGGATTTTGAAGTAATTGATATTGATACGGATAAAATTGCGGAAATGAATGTTACAATAACATCCATTAAAGTTGAGATTGACGCTAACGGCGAGAAAATGGATTTCGACACTGCTAAAAATCCAAGCAAAGAAGATCAGCAAAAATTCTGGCAGTATGCTATGCAGTACAGTACACCATTCAGAGCAAGAGTGACTTCCAAAGGCGAGGTGATTGAAATTTCGAGATTGGATAAAATGATAGACAAAATGAATTCACTTCAACCCCAACAAAGAGAATTACAACCTGCTGAAAGAGCAAAACTTTCTCAAGATTTGAGCGAAGGTATTATTCGCCCGATAACACAGTTGGTTTTCCGCGAATTTCCGCAAAAGCAAGTTGCCAAAGATTCTGTTTGGGAAAAAAATTATCCCGGACAACTCAGTGTCTTCCAAATTAAAAACAATGCAAAGTTTAAAGTTGAAGACATAGTTGAAATTGACGGCGATAACGCAGCTAAAATAAATGTTGACTTAAGTGTTACATGGGAAGGTGAAAAGAAAGGCGAGCAACAAGGATTGAAATATAGTTTTGAAGATCCTAAAGTTTCCGGTTCCGGTTCAATACTTTTTAATATTGACAATGGTATGATTGCAAAATCCGAAACGCTGACTACCGTTGAATTAGTTGCACATCTCGAAGGTAAAGATGCAATGCAGAAAACATTGAAAACTACCCGCAAAGATTTATCATCCAACAAAAATGTGGTTGAACTAATCTCCAAGTAATTTTATTGTAGCACAGATTCGAAATCTGTGCTACACTTTTTTGCCCACAACAATTTTAGAACCCTCTGTAGCCGTAACAATTATTTCGGAACCATGATTGATGTAATCGCCTTCGGTAACTACATCAATTCGTTTCCCGTTTATCATTGCAGCACCGGATGGGCGTAAGTCTGTTAATGCGATCCCAACCATTCCTATATAATTAGGAAATGATTCTTTGTCGGCATAGCCGGATTTAGCCGAAACTTGATCTTGTAAAACTAATTTATTTAGCATGGCACTCTTTGGTAAGAATTTAAGTAATAGCAACATTACAGAAAAGGTTGCAAGAAAAGTTACTGCAAGTTGAATAATTGCCGTGGAAATAATATCCCAATCAATTAACTCGAAATCCGAAAGTAAACCGAGGAATAATCCAGATACAATAAAGA
>CAZRMG010000297.1:0-4310 GCA_964601095.1 uncultured Melioribacteraceae bacterium
CGATAAGCTTAAGTTGGGTGGTGAGAAAAAAAATCTTACAATTCTTTTCAGCGATATTGCAGGGTTTACAACCTTTGCAGAGAAAAAACAACCTGAGGAATTGGTAAGATTTATAAACGAGTTTTTAAGCGACATGAGTGAAATTATTATTGCCAACGACGGCACACTCGATAAATATCTCGGGGATGCTGTAATGGCTTTTTGGGGTGCGCCGATTGAAGTTAAAGATCATGCTGAAAAAGCATGTTTAACGGCGCTTCAAATGCAGGAACGGTTAGCTCAAATTCGTGAAAGGTGGATACAAAGCGGTGAAACGCCAATTTATATCAGAATTGGAATTAATTCCGGGGATGTAATTGTAGGCAATATTGGCGGTGTAAAACGATTTGACTATACTGTGCTCGGTGATGATGTGAATTTAGCTTCACGACTTGAAGGTGCGAATAAAGAGTATGCAACTAATATTATGATCGGTGAATCAACATATAAACTTGTTAAAGATAAATTTCACACACGCGAGCTTGATGTAATAAGAGTTAAAGGTAAATCCGAACCCACAAAAGTATTTGAATTGATAAGTAAAATAGGTGATAAAAAAGCAGAGGACGCGATCGAGCAGATGGATTTGTATTTCCAGGGTTTGGAATTGTACCGCCTAAAAGGTTTTGAAGCTGCGCATGATTACTTTAAAAGATCATTCGAGAAGTTGGGTGATTATCCTTCCAAAGTTTATATGCATAGATGTGAATTTTATTTGATTAATCCTCCCGGGCAAAACTGGGACGGAGTTTTTGAATTTAAGACTAAATAAATTTTTACAAATTTATTTAGCCGAGCGTTTAATGTTATAAATAGCAGCGGCAAGAAAAATAAAATTTGCGAGCCATGCAGTTATGAAAGGATTTAAAACTCCATTTTTACCAAAAGCTTGACTTACTTTCATGAACACTAGATATGCAAAAGTAATTAAGAGATTTATGCCTACCTGGATTGCAAGTCCTCCTCTGCGCCGGTTTGCTGAAATAGGCAAACCAAACAACACAACTACAACGCTTGAAAATGCGAAAGCAATCCTTGATTGATATTCAATCAAAATTGAAGTGGGATTATTTCCGGTTGCTTGTTGTTCTCTCGCGTAATTATCAAGTTCCGGTAAAGTCATCTCTTCCGGCTTGCGTTGTTTTTTAATTATTTCTTCGGGTTTAAAATTCAATCCAAAATATTTTTTTTCTGCGAACTTCTCGAATGATTCATCTGTATCGTGGAATACTCTGTTTGTACCGTTATATAAAATCCAACAGTTGTTAGTGGTATCGTATTTCATTCGATATGCATCTGTTCTTGATAATAATTTTGTAAGATCATTCTTGTCGAATTCTTGAATACTGATCTGGTTTGCCTGGTGATTATCAACATCGTAATATCTAATAGTAACTATTCTGTTTTTGGTATCCTGGAAAAAAATATTACTCCCGATATTAACCAAACCTTTCCGCATATATTTTTGTTCGATATAAACTTTTTGTTTGGTAGCGAGCGGAACAATATAGCCGCCGATGTAAACTGCAGATAGACTAATAATAAATGAGGTAATTATAAACGGCGCCATAAATCTGTATAAACTCATTCCGCCTGCACGCATTGCAGTTAATTCATTTAGGTTGGACATTTTTCCGGCTGTGAATAAACTTGCGAGCAAAACTGAAACCGGGGTCATCAATCGAATTATCTCGGGTATAAAAACTACATAATAATTTAATATTAGTCCCGACGGTACATCCTGATCGATAAAGTCGTCAAGATTTTCCATCATATCTATTACAACGAAAATAAGAGCAAATGCCAGCAGTCCGAAGAAGACAGTCTGAAGAAATTGTTTTATAAGATATTTATCAAGTATTTTCATTGTCCTCTTCAGATGGTGAATTAGCCCAAGATGAGCGTAATTTTTTGGGAACTAATTTGGAAAAGAAATCGAAACTAAGAGTTACTTTTTCCCGTGCGCTTTTTATCATTAAAATAATTCCTAAAATACCCAGTAAAATATTTGCGCTCCATATTCCAAAGAATGGCGATAACAGTCCGCGGTCGGCAAGTTTTTCTCCGCCGATTAAGAAAGACCAATAGATTAAAAAGAAAACAAGACTAATTCCCGATGCCATACCAAATCCGCCTTTGCGCGTCATTGTGCCAAGCGGTGCGCCTATCAACACAAAAATTATGCATGCAAACGGCAACGAATATTTTTTATGTACTTCTACCCAATACCTGTCTATTTCCTTATTACTGTAATTAATACTGTTGACCGTTGATAGGAATGAATTTTCATCAGACTTAATTCTTTGTTGAACTCTCAAAAAAATATTTTGAGATATATTTTTATTCTGATAAGGAATACCTGTTTTTTGATCATAGTTACGGAAAATTTCTTTGATTTTTGTGTTTAACACGTCGGAATATTTTCCTTTAACTACTTCGATGCTGTCGGCAATTTTTAATAAAGCGTTGGCACCGAGTTCTCTATCGCCGCGTTGTCCACCGGGCGCGGTCTGTTCAAATGTAAATTGATCGGCTGGTAATGCAATTTTATGCCGCGTAAATCTTAACCGCCTGTATTCGGTTTCGTCGTTAATATTTGTTTCGTGGATTTCCCCGCTGTTTAAATCCATTATTAATTTTTTTTGACTCCCGGAGAAATAAATCTTTCCATCCAAAGCTGTAACAATATTTAGCTTCGGCGAGTTTGAATAATCATAAATGGTGATATTCTTAAGTTGATTTTTATTTTGATCAATTTCCCTCGCCAAAATTGAATATTCGGGAATCTCCTGTGAAAACACACCGGGCACAAGTGAAAGAGTAGGGCGTTTTCTTGAGATGTCTTCCAATAATAATCTTGCCGAATGATTAGCGTTTGGATAAATATTATTGTTGAAATAAATTAAAAGCAGGGCAATAAATGCGCTTCCTATTAAAGGCGGAATCATCATTCTGTATAAACTTACACCCGTAGCTTTTAAAATTGCCACCTCGTTGTTTTGCGACATGCCGCCGAATGCCATTAAAGTGGCAACGAGAACCGCCATAGGAATTACCAGTACAATCATCCATGCCAAACTATAAGTAATAAGTTCAATAATTACCCAGCCGCTCAAACCTTTGCCCACAATGCTGTCGGCCATTTTAACAAGATACTGCAATAAGAAAACAGCAATCAGCGTAAATGTTGCAAATAAAAAAGGTATTAAGTGATTTTTTAATATATATCGAACAATAATCATTGCGCTCTTTTTTAAGTGGTAGAAATTTACCAATATACTTTTACACATAAAAGAAATTGTAGGATTGTATTTTGCAATAAACACAGTTAATTAAAATATTATTAGACTTGAATCCAGCATTACATACATGTAAATTTGAACCGCTGATAAGAGGGTAAAACTAATTCATTTTAATTACTAAAATCATCCCGGAGGATTTGTGAATTCCGTTTTAAACTATCTTGAATCAAATTTTCAAAGTTATTTAAATGAATTGAAAGAGTATTTAAAGATACCAAGTATTAGCACTTTGGATACACATAAAAATGAAATGCAAAGATGTGCTGAGCACGCTCAAATGCTTTTAAAGAATGCAGGCATGTTAAACACGGCAGTATATCAAACTGAAGGCCACCCGGTTGTTTACGGTGAATGGCTGAATGCACCCGGCAAACCAACTGTTTTAGTTTACGGTCATTATGATGTTCAACCAGTTGATCCTCTTGAACTTTGGAATTCAGAACCGTTTGAAATGATTGTAAAAGATGAAAAAATTTGGGGACGCGGCGCAAATGACAATAAGGGTCAACATTTTATCCACATTAAAGGAGTTGAAGCGTATTTAAAAACAATCGGTTCGCTTCCGGTTAATGTAAAATTTATTCTCGAAGGTGAAGAGGAAATAGGCAGCGATAATCTGCCAAAATTTATTAGCGAGAATAAAGATTTGTTAAAATGTGATGCGATATTGATTTCGGATACGAGCATGTACGATGCAGGCGTGCCGACAATAACTTACGGTTTACGTGGATTGTTGTATATGGAAGTTGAAGTTGTTGCCGCGAACCGCGATCTTCATTCAGGTAGTTTTGGCGGTGCCGTTGCTAACCCAATTAATGAACTTGCAAAAATAATAGCCAAACTTCAGGACAAAGATCTCAAAGCGACTATTCCAAATTTTTATAAAGATGTTTTAAAGCTGACAAAGAAAGAAAGGGATAATTTTAAGCGTTTAAAATTATCGGATAAAAAATATGCAAAAGAGCTACA
>CAZRMG010000298.1:0-4302 GCA_964601095.1 uncultured Melioribacteraceae bacterium
CGACGCACTTCCCGATTTGATTAATAAAAAGACCGGAAGAATTCACACAACATTCAACCAGACTACGGCATCAACTGGTAGATTATCAAGTAACGATCCGAACCTGCAAAACATTCCGATTCGTTCCGAACTCGGCAAAGAAATCCGAAAAGCATTTGTGCCGCGGGATAAAAATCATGTAATTCTCAGCGCCGATTACAGTCAAATTGAATTACGAATAATGGCAAGTATTTGCAGTGATGAAAATTTAACTAAAGCTTTTATTGAAGGCGAAGACATTCATAGGCGAACTGCCGCGTTGGTTTTTCAAGTTGATCCCAAAGATGTAAATGCCGATATGCGGAGAAAAGCAAAAGAAGTTAATTTCGGAATTTTATACGGCTTGGGTCCGTTCGGTTTAAAATCACGACTTGGTATTACTCAAACCGAAGCAAAAAATATCATTGATAGTTATTTCAACAGCTTTAAGAATATCAAAAAGTTTATGACCGATTCGGTTAAAAACGCACAGAAGAAAGGATTTGCCGAAACTTTGTACGGAAGAAGAAGATTTCTAAAAAATATAAACAGCAATAACCGTGTCGTTCGACAATTTGAAGAACGCGTTGCTATTAATATGCCAATACAAGGTACAGCCGCCGATATGATTAAATTGGCAATGATAAATATTTTTAGAGAACTTGAAAAAAGAAAATCAAAAACTAAAATGGTATTACAGGTTCACGACGAATTGGTATTTGATGCACACAAAGATGAGGTGGATGATTTAATGCCGATGATTAAAGAATTAATGGAGACTGCCCTCCCGTTAAATGTACCTGTAATTGTGGAATCGGGTGTTGGTGATAATTGGCTTGATGCTCATTAATCAGTTAGAAATCTATAAATCAAATAACCGATGTTGATTTGAAGAAGTCCGAGTGAAATACCGCTGTACATATCAAGCTTGTCTATTTCATTTAATGCAGATTTATCTTTTGAAATAAGATAGTCGTCATATTTATTATCGGCTTGAATTTTAAAATATGCAGCCGCACCGCCGAGTACAACAGCACTACCAACCAATACTTTGAACAAGTCTGAATTTGTAAAACTTGTTTTTTCCGTAACCGGTTCAAAATCAAGTTGTTGAATTTTTCTTTTGTGCAATAAATCATAATCTGTCGGAAATACCGTCGATCCCATTTTGAATTTAATATCACCTAATGATTTAATTTCAACATATCCCGGTGTGAATCCAATTATTGAATCCTTATAAATTATTTCTACATTTTGCGGACGGGTATCAACCAATACATTCTCATAAAAATCATATTTGAAACTATATTTTTTGCCGCAGTCCAAAATATCGATTGTATCAGTTATAACTTCGGCGTTCCATTTTGTGAGAGATTCTTTTACTTTGATTATATGTTTACCCAACTCAATTTTAAATTCGGTCATCCCTTTTTCAACAAGTACATCATCAATAAAAATAAAATGATCATTATCTTTTGTTTCAATACTCAATAATGCTTTGCAAGTCTGCGGACAAACATTTGTCGTTAGAATAAATATTAAAGCAGCCATATATGCGGAAATCTTTTTCATCAATTGATGCCGTAACATTTATAAGCATGTAATATTCCCCTGTCGGAACCAAGAAATAATAAACTATCATACAAAACCGGTGTAAGTTTGGTGCGTCGATCAAATTCAATTGCATTTTCAATTGTTCCGTTTGAAGGATTAATAAACAGAACTTTTTTATCAACATTCGGCTGAACGATAAAATCATTTGTAATCAACGGCGTAGTGTTGATTATTCCTTTTGTTTGTATTTGCCAGTTTAATTCTCCTGTATTTTTGTTAAGTGAAAAGAAATCTCCGTTCAAATTACCGGCATAAACATTCTTTTTATCCAATCAATAGATGAAGATGAAAAATTATGCGGAAAAAATAATCGCTGTTTGGCGGCGCCATCCTTTTGTTTTATCCAAAGCCGGAGTTGATAGAATTTTATAGCCGGTTTTAAATGACCAATTCATTTTTCCTTTATCGAAATTAAATGAATATACTACGCCCGAATTATCAGCAAAATAAACATTTGTGTTCTCAATAATCATCCCGCCAGTTAAAGCATTTTTGAAATTATATTTTGATTTTATTTCTCCATCGGTTGAAACAATTATCAATTCACCTTTTTGATTGCCAAAGACAATTTTACTTCCGTCCGAGGCAGGTGAAGTTGATGTGTACGAAAAAGTTTTAGCGGACCACAATTCATTCCCTGTAAAATCAAATTTTATTAGCTCCCCCTTATCTGTTAAAGCTATAATGCCGTCTTCAAGTCGCAACAATTGATTTGAAACCCCGCCATCAATTTTAGTCTCATTTAAAATCTTTCCGTTCATAAAATCAAAAACAATTAATGTAGAATAGTTTTCAAGCTTTTCGTTAAGGACAAAGATTAATCTTAGTTTATATACAATTGGTGTTGTTTCAATAGAACCGTTGAACTTTTCATATCCCAACATTTTGCCTTTTGTTTTGTCGAATGCATAAATTCTTCCCGAAAGATCCGAAACAAAAACAGTATTGTTAAAAATAATTACGGATGAATTTGAATGACTTCCGGCAGTTTCGTTATTCCACTTTTCAACAATTTCACCGATTTGAACATCTTCATAAAAAGTTCTTTGCGGAATTTTCCCGTACATGAAATGTCCCGGTTCATCCATTGACATATTTTTCAATGCAATTGGTTGAGTGCAATTATTAAAAGCGAAAAACAAAATTGTATATGCGACAATCAAAAAATATTTTTTCATTAAAAATCCCAGCCAAAGAAGAACTGATAAAATAGCTTCGGTTGAAAACTTGAAAAATTCTTTTCGATTTTTTTACCCATATCATAACGTAAAGCGATAATGTTGAATAAGTTTAATCTAAATCCGAAACCAACACTGCCGATTGTTTGACGATAATTTGTATCCCATGCAGAACCGGCATCCATAAAAAGAGCGCCACGGAGATTGAAAAAACTTAATCCGAAAAACGGAAAGTTCACGGCAATTCTATCGATTAATGGAAATCTTAATTCGACAGATGAAAGCCAAAGTTTTTCGCCGCGAACCGACCAGCGGGGCCAGCCGCGTAAATCCCAACTTCCGCCGGCAAAATATCTTCGCGCTTCTTTACCATGATTCACAAACAGCGCACCGCGCAGAGCTACAGCGCTTCGTAAACTCAACCGGTAATAGTAGCGGTAATCAAAAATAAATGAGTAATAATTTACATTGCTGTATTTCACATCGCTTGTATAGCCGAGAAGTATTCGCAGGCGCGAGCCGTCTATCGGTCCCGTAAAAGCCCAAATAGAATTATCATGCACAAAAGAAATTGTGTTTGTAAGGAGTAATGATTTACGTGTTATAAGATCGCCGATTAATTCTTTATCGGAATTAGCTGCGCTTGTTTCTATTTCGAGCCGTTGAAAACTTGAGAATGGATAATACAACGCAAAATATCCGCCGTAAACTCTTTCGTAAAAATATTCATCGGATTCGCGTATATCGTAACGTCTTCCGGCATAATTAAAAATACCAAATCCGTAATTTGATCTTTCATTTAAACTAACCCGCGATATTGCAACATTAAAGTTTTTTAAAATTTCACTTTGAACCTCGGCACTATTATAAAAATAAAAAAGATACCGGTCATCGCCGAGCATATCGCTTAATGAAAATAAAGCGCCACCGCGCGAGCCGTAAACCGGATCTGTAACCAATTGCCCCGCGGCGTAATCAAGTTGATAAGTTTTTTCATAATTAAGCCGGTCAACTTCCGCATCTATTGAAATACTGCTTTCCTTCCATGCTGTATTTGTTCCTTCAAAACTATATTTAACAAATAAATTATCCTCAGTTGAAATGTTATCAATATTCAAATCATAAAATTGAAAAGAGAAATTCTCGAATGCTGATGTTACAATCGTTGTAGTATCAACAAAAGAAAATCCATAGACACTCGTAAGAAATTTAGTCACTTGTGTCATTCCTTCCGTAACAGCATCATTATAAGGAATTTTCCAAATATTGAAAGTACTATCGTAATCACAAGTAAAATAAATATGTGAAAAATCCGGAGAAAATTTCGGAGTTGATGTATTGGCGTTTATGTACGTTAAATAATTAATTGAATGATCGTCATATTTATATTCAAACAAATTATAGTATTGTCTGTAAATTCCCGAAGTCCTATCTGATGCAAAAATGATTGATGAATTGTCTTTATTAAATATCGGATCAATTTCCTCGTAAT
>CAZRMG010000299.1:0-4298 GCA_964601095.1 uncultured Melioribacteraceae bacterium
GTTAGAATTGGTAAAAATGCTGAGGGCGCACGCAACTACACTCAATGTGATTCGATGTTAATGAGTGATAAATGCGGTGCACATACTTTTCCATATATCGAAGTGGAAAACAATACGGCAAAAGTTGAACACGAAGCAACTACTTCTAAAGTCGGTGAAGATCAAATATTTTATTTGAATCAGAGAGGAATTTCTACCGAAGATGCAGTTAATATGATTGTTAACGGATTTTGTAAAGAAGTTTTTAACGAATTACCTATGGAATTTGCCGTTGAAGCTCAAAAATTACTCGCTGTTTCGTTGGAAGGAAGCGTAGGGTAATGAGTGCAGAGAGTCGAGTGTAGAGCGCAGAATAAATTTTAAAACAAATATTAGTTTCAACAGTTAATAGCAAAATTAAAGGAAATAAAATGTTATCAATAAAAAATCTACAAGCTAAAATTGAAGAGAAACAGATTCTTAATGGTATCGATCTCGAAATAAAAGCAGGCGAAGTTCATGCTATTATGGGCCCAAACGGATCGGGTAAAAGTACATTGGCAAATGTATTATCCGGAAATAAAAGTTACGAGGTAATGGGCGGTGAAGTATTGTTCGAAGGAAAAGATTTGTTGGATATGGATCCAGAAACCCGCGCACGCGAAGGTTTGTTTCTCGCGTTTCAATACCCAATAGAAATTCCGGGTGTTAGCAATGCAACTTTCTTAAAGACTGCGTTGAATGAAATAAGAAAATACAAAGGTCAACCTGAATTAACACCGAAAGAATTTTTGCAGGTGATTAAAGAAAAAGCAAAAGTTCTCGGAATGGACGACAATTTAATCAGCCGTTCTGTAAATGTGGGATTTTCCGGCGGCGAAAAAAAACGCAACGAAATTTTTCAGATGTTAATGCTCGAACCAAAATTTGTTTTGCTTGATGAAACTGATTCAGGTCTTGATATCGATGCATTAAAAATAGTTTCAAGTGGAGTGAATATTTACCGCAATAAAAAAAATGCGGTTCTTGTTGTTACTCATTATCAACGCTTACTCAATTATATCCAGCCGGATTTTGTGCATGTACTTTATAACGGCAGAATTATCAAATCCGGGGGAAAAGATTTGGCGCTTGAACTTGAAGAAAAAGGTTACGATTGGGTAAAAACTGAAGCGGCTGAAAATGCCGAACTTGAATCACAGAAAGCTTAACGGTGGACAGATGAGTAAAACGATAGATAATAAAAAAATAAAAGATTGGTACATCGATAATTTTAAAATATTCGAAGGCAAGCTAAACGGGGAATCGAAATCATTTCTTCATGAAGTAAGAAAGAATGCTTTGGTTAACTTGAACGCATTAAGTTTTCCAACAACGCGAAATGAAGAATGGAAATACACGGATGTATCCCAATTGTTAAAATATGATTTTGTCCCGGCAGTAAATTCGGAAATGCCGTCAGTAAAAAAGGATGATATAGACAAATACATATTTAAAGATTTGGAGAGTAGTTTACTTGTTTTCATAAACGGAATTTTTTCGGAAGAACTTAGCAATATCGGTGATCTACCCAAAAATGTTGTGATCGGAAGTCTAAATAAAATTGCTAAAGCGAAACCGGAACTGGTAAATAAATACATTAACAAACTTGTTAAGGATGAAAATGCGTTCAATGCATTGAATGCCGCGTATATTCACGACGGACTTTTTGTTTTTGTACCCGATGGAATTATTGTAGAAAAACCGGTTCAAGTTTTGTATTTGAATTCAAACGGAAAAGATAATGTTTTATCGCTGCCGCGCAATTTGATTGTTGCAGGAAAAAATTCGCAAATAAGAATTTTAAATAATTATGCTGGTTCTGGCGAGAGTGTTTATTTCAATAATACAGTAACTGAAGTATATGTTGATGAATACGGGATTGCTGAATTATATAAAGTCCAAAATGAAAATGAGAAATCGTTTCACATAGAAAAAGTTGAAGCTGATCAAAAGAGAAACAGTTTGTTCAATCATTTCAATTTGACTTTCGGCGGTGCTTTGGTTAGAAATGATATTAATAGTGTTCTCGACGGTGAATTTATTGAAACCCATTATTACGGATTGACTTTAGCAAACGGAAAGCAGCACGTTGATAATCATACATTTGTTGATCATGCAAAACCAAATTGTATGAGCAATGAATTATACAAAGGTATTCTTGATGATAATGCGCGTTCGGTTTTTAACGGTAAAATTATTGTCCGGCGCGATGCACAAAAGACGAATGCTTATCAACAAAACAAAACAGTTTTACTTTCTAAAACGGCAACAATAGATACCAAACCCCAGCTTGAAATTTTTGCCGATGATGTTAAATGTTCTCACGGTGCTACTGTCGGTCATCTTGATGAAGAATCGGAGTTTTATATACGTTCACGCGGTGTTCCGCAAGAGCTTGCAAAATCAATGCTCATTCGCGCCTTTGCAAATGATGTTATTGAGTCGGTAAAAATTGAACCGCTGAAGGAACAGCTTAATCACATGATATTTGAACATTTGCACAAAGTTGAAATAGAAAACATAAAATAAACTTAAACGCAGACTAACCTGATGTTTGGGTATAACGCGGGTTAAAGGGGTTTCATTGATTAATACGGAAAATATTGTTAAAAGAAAATTTGTTGTTGATGAAGTACGAAAGGAGTTTCCAATTTTATCGCGTATGGTTAACGGCAAACCGCTTGTTTATTTGGATAATGCAGCAACTACTCAAAAGCCGCAAGCTGTAATCGATGCGATTACTAATTATTATACTTTTGACAATGCCAACATTCATAGGGGATTGTATTTTTTAAGTGAACTCGCAACCGAGCAATATGAAAATGCAAGATTGAAAGTAAAAGAATTTATTAATGCAATGAGCGCTTCGGAGATCATTTTTGTTAAGGGTACTACCGAAGCTATTAATCTTGTTGCAGCAACATTTTGCCGTGCTAAATTTATTCATGACGGGGATGAAGTGATTGTTTCGAGCATGGAACATCACGCCAATATTGTACCGTGGCAATTGATTAGCGGAAGAAAAAAAATAAAATTAAAAGTTATACCGATGAACGACGAAGGTGAACTTGACATAGATGCTTATGAAAAAATGATCTCTCCTAAAACAAAGTTTGTTTCAGTTGTTCATATTTCTAACGCACTGGGAACCGTTAACCCTATAAAAAAAATTATTGATATCGCCCACTCTCATAATATTCCAGTTTTGATTGACGGCGCACAGGCTGCACCACATCTTAAAGTTGATGTCCAGGAACTCGATGCGGATTTTTATGTTTTTTCAGGGCATAAAGTTTTTGGCCCTACGGGCATTGGTGTTCTTTACGGTAGAACTGAATTTCTCGAAATGATGCCGCCTTACCAAAGTGGCGGCGATATGATTCGCACTGTTACTTTTGAAGAAACTACATTCGACGATATTCCAAAAAAATTTGAAGCAGGTACGCCTAATATTGCAGGCGGTATTGGGCTCGGTGCAGCAATAGAATATCTCAACCAATTTAATCGTTCCGAACTTTCCATTCATGAAGATATGTTGTTGCGCTATGCTACAGAACAGCTTTCGCAGATTCATGGACTAAAAATTATCGGAACCGCGAAAGAAAAAGCTTCGGTTATTTCTTTTGTGATTGACGGAATTCATCCGTACGACATCGGAACAATTATAGATACTGACGGAATCGCGATACGTACGGGGCATCATTGCACACAACCGGTTATGAAAAGGTTTAACGTTCCGGCTACGGCGCGGGCTTCTCTGGCTTTCTATAACACTAAAGAAGAAATTGATAAACTAATACTCGGTATTCACAAAGTAAAAAAAATGTTTGCATGAATATTAAGTATCCCTCTCCTAATCTCGCCTCGCAGAAGACGCGAGTCGAAGCGGGTTAGGAGAGGGACAAAAGGGTGAGGTCAAAATAAAGAATGATAGATAAAGGTAAACTCGAACAAGACATAATCCAGAAACTAAAAACATGTTATGACCCCGAAATTCCCGTAGATATTTGGGAACTAGGATTGATTTATGAAATTAAGATTGATGACGACGGAAACACATATTTAAAAATGACATTAACTTCTCCTCATTGTCCCGTTGCCGGAACTCTTCCGCCGGAAGTAAAAGCAAAAGTGAAAAAAGTTAAAGGCGTAAAAGATGTTTATCTTGATTTGGTTTGGGAACCTCCGTGGAACATGAGCATGATGAGCGAGGAAGCAAAACTTGAATTAGGATTTTTATAATTTATTTGTAGCGCAGATTTTTAATCTGCGCTTTT
>CAZRMG010000300.1:0-4294 GCA_964601095.1 uncultured Melioribacteraceae bacterium
ATAAAATCAATTCCTTTTAAACATGCTTGTTGATATTTATTTTCCCCTGTTTGTAAAAATACTTGTGCCAGGTATTCAACTTGCGGGTGTGTCGTCCAGTTATCGAAAGTTGTATTCAGAATATTTTTTGCAGCGAAGAGTGAATCTTTTTGTTCTCCGGTTAAGATTGCCAACATATCGTAATTTTTGGGCCAGCCGCCGTTATCTTTTTGATATAATAAAATATTATCAGCTATCTCTTCAATTTGATTTTGTTTGTACCTCGGTTGATCTTTCTTCGGCTCGATAATGTTGTCATCTGCATTTATATCATACCAATGATGCGCACTATTGTAAAATTGCGAAATGTCTATTGGTGAATACTGGTTTTGAGAATATAGAAAAGTAAACGAAAGTATTAATGCCCAAAAGACTAATGATACTTTTGTAAGTGAGCTAAATATACTATTCATAGATAACCCTAATTTACTTTATGATATTTCTTTGTTTCATCCAATCAAGACATACTTTTGTCCAATTGCCTGCGTTACCTTTATCCAAACCCAAACCGAATCCGTGCCCGCCTTTTTCATAAATATGCATTTCAGTTTGAATGTTATTCTTAATTAGTGCGTTGTAATATTTGATACTTTGTTCAACCGGAACATGTCCATCGTCGCTTGCATGTACTAAAAATGTGGGTGGATTTTTTTCACTCACTAATTGATATAATTCCTGCAGCCATCCGTAAATAAGAATAGCGAAATCAGGATTACAATTTGTTGAATCAATAGAATCTATAAATTTGCTTTTAGAGGGATGCGAGATTAAATTTGCTGCTAAATGTCCGCCCGCAGAAAAACCGATTACTCCAATATTACTTGGATTGATGTTGTACTTTTTATAATCGTGCCGGATTAAACTCAGAGCTCTTTGTGCATCGGCTAAAGCCTCTTCAACACTAAGTCGATATTTAAGTACAAAAGCAGCAACCCCATTTTTACTAAATATTTCTGCTGTTCTAATACCTTCTTTTTCATAAGCGAGGTGTCCGTAACCGCCGCCGGGAAAAATTAAAACTGCAGTTTTATTTTCATTTTGTATCGCCGGAAGAAAAATCGTTAGATCCGGTTGGTATACTTTTTTATACCTTCCATCTTCAATGTATTCTTCGTTTGTTTTGTCTTCCGTGCCGGGTGCAAGGTTCGGCCATATCTTTATTCTTTCTTGTTGACCGTTAGTTGTTGCCGCAAAAACAAATAGAAGAACTGAAATTAGTCCACTTAAGGTTTTCATTTTAACTCCGTTACAATTTTTTTCTTTTCTATGGGAATTACTTTAACTCATATTTTTTTATGACAAGATATTTCAACACAGAATCACCAACATTTCTAATCCCGTGTTCGGAGTTTGGCGGACAATAAAAACTTGCATAAGGTCCTGCCGTTTTTGTTTCACCGTCGAGATAAAACTCTGCCGTTCCTTCAAGAATAAAAAAGAATTCATCCTCGTTATGTTTATGCGGCGGATGAGTTGCAGAATTAGGTGCAACAACGCTCATCTTCAAAGTACGTCCGTCTAAAAAACCTTTATCTGCAAACCAGTATTGGTAGCCAACTTTTGTTTCTTCTACTTTTGTGCTGTCGAAAATATTCACACAATTGTTGATATCAAATTCTTTGTTGCCGGAGTTTGTTTGTCCATACATGTTACTAAAAATAAATAATGACATTACTCCTATAAAAATCAAAAGATATTTATTGTATAAATTCATATGACTATCCATCAAATTTTCAATTTCGTACAAATGTAATAAAAAAATTTAGTAATTGATAACTTTATCGGTACTTTTGTAATTAATGCGGTTTTTGTAATAAATAAAACTGTAATCGATTAGTTTATTAAATTTGGAATGATAAAAATTGGACGAATATGAAAAAAATTGCAGTTTTATTTTATCTGTTCTCTGCTGCAATAATATTTCCCCAGCAGATAAAGTTTGCGATAATAAGTAATCCCGGGATATATGATTCAAAATCAGTTTCTGTCCTCGATTCCACAATAAGTTTCATAAATAGAAATGATGAATTAGATTTTGTTGTCGTTACTGGTTCTTTAACGGCAAACGGATTAACAAAAGAAGCAGATGTTTTTATAAATTCTATTTCGAAAATTTCAAAGAATATTTATATCCTTCAGGGTACTGCCGATGTTCGCGATGCAAATGGTTTGCAATTATTAAATGAAATTTCGACGGACAAATTTTCGATTAAAAGTCAGAACTATTCAATAGTCGGCTTAAGCCCGGTTATTCCCTTAACAAACCTTAATCATTTTTCATTGGAAAATTTGGAGTGGTTTTCTTCGGCATTAGATACTATAAATATTGGTGATGACTATATATTTATCAGTCCGTTTAAACTTGAAAACAAAACGGATAATTGGGAAACAATATTTTCCATGTTCAATAAAAAAAATCCAGACATAATTATTTACGGAGGCAGTGAAAAGCTTTCTCTCAGAAATTTTAAAGGTTATACCGTTCTCGATATTCCATCGGTTTCATTAAACAAAAATAAGTTACCGGATTTTTTTACAGTTAATTTATCAAAAGATTCAATAAGTATTTTTGATTCGTCAGGTAAGTTATTTTCAGTGATCGATAAATCGATAGCAATTGAAAAAGACAGTATAAGTATTCCGGCAGTTGAAACATTCAACGCTGATATTGAAATGAATTCGGAACTTAATTCCACTATGATTACCTCAACTTCATTCTGGAACAAACACATTTACACTTTCGATGAATCTGGATTAATTACATGTATGGATTCGACTGGAAATATTATGTGGGATTACGACGCCGGCGGAAACATTTACGGTAAATCTGTTCTTGCAGACGGTATAATTACGTTTGCCACTTTTCAGGGTGATATTACATCAGTCAGCGGAATTAACGGAGAACAAATTCAATCCATTGGTTTTGAGGAAAATATAACTTCGGATCTATCGCTTATTAATTATGAAGGAAACCGCGAGTTAATGATACCGAAATTGAGCGAATCAAAATCAGCTATTGTTTTCGGAACAGCCGACGGAAAAGTTTTATGTTATGATCTTGAAACACTACAGCAATATTGGGTAAATGATGATGCAGGCGGAATGGTACGCGAGAAACCAATCTATTCGCAAAACAAAATTTTATTCACAAGCCGCGACGGATATATTTACTGCATCGACGCACGGGACGGTTTGTTGATTTGGCGTTGGAAGGAAAAAGCGGATACCGATTTGTCCGGTTCACCAATTTATTCAAACGGCAAAAGTGTTTTTGTTGTATCGGAAGATGGAATTGTTTATTCCATAAATCTTTTACTCGGTAAACTTGAATGGAAACTCGACAAAGTTAACGGCTCATCAAATTTTGGAATTTCCGATGACAATTCTTCCCTTTTACTTTTTAGCAGGAATAATTCATTTTATATTATCGACGCGGCTAAAGGTAAAATTACGAAAGAAATAAAAGCCGCAGGTTCTTTTTACGAATCACTCGGTAACCCTGTAAAATTCGGAGATAATATTTTTTATTCCTCCGATGGAATGATTTATAAACTAAACGGGAAAAATATACCGGATAAATTAATTTTTGCCGGTACTTCTCCTCTGCATACTTTAATTAATATTTCAGGAAACAAATTTCTCGTATCTAACGCAGACGGGAGAATTATAGTTTTTACTTTGAGGTAATTTTTGAAAAATTTTGACGGAATAATTTTCGATATAGACGGTACATTAACTGCAACGCATGAATTAATTTTTGCATCTTTTAATCATGTATCGCAAAAATTGTTTGATAAAAAAATGAGTAATGAAGAAATACTTTCGTGGTTTGGACCTACAGAGGATGTAATATTAAAAGAATGGGCAAAAGATAAATACGAAGCCGCGCGTGAGGAATATTATAACTTTTATCAATCACAGCACAGCAGCATGGCTGATGTATTTCCCGGTCTCGCTGAAATAATAAATTTGATAAAAAGTAAGAACATACCGCTGGGAATTTATACGGGCAAAGGAAAAGATTCATCGTTTATTACTTTAAAAGAAATTGATCTGCTTCATCAATTTGATTTAATAATTACCGGCGACGATGTTGCCAAACATAAACCCTCACCCGAAGGTATTAATTTATTTGTAAAGAAATTTAACTTGAACAGAGACCGCGTTCTTATGGTTGGCGATGCTCATGTTGATGTTATTGCCGCACGCGATGCAGGAGTGAAAATTGCATCTGTACTTTGGGACAGCCATTACG